>CAMBFP010000018.1 GCA_945865745.1 Rhizobium sp. Q54
CAGAAGAAGCTCTCAAAGAACAAACAGAGACTGGGGGGGAAGGATTAAAAGAATCGATTGTTGTTAGAGCTTACGAAGAAGAATCAAAAGAATTGAGTAGTGATAACTTAGCTTCCGAAGGCCTGTTTTTCCCTGCAACAGCAGAAGCAGAAACGAAGGCAGTGACTCAAGAGCTTGCTGCTTCATTAGAAAAAGGACCTCTTACTTCAACAGAAGGAACAATCATCCTCCCTGCAGGAAAAGAGTCTCAAGCAATTGTTGAAGATAATCATTTTGGTAAAGAAGCGGCAAGTGAAGAAAAAATATCAGATAGTGATAGTCTATCCAGATATCGAGCATATCGCAACATAAGATCAGAAATAGAAGAATCTCATGATTCCTCAAATCCCTCAGTAGAAAAAGGGTTAGAAGCAGTAATAGCAGAAGTTCATGAAATGGTGGCTAAAGAGGTTTCTACTGCTTCTTCTTCAGGAAAAGCTGCTTCTAAAGAACCAAAAGTAGATAAAAGTAATACCGGCCCAGGAAGATAGATTCTGATTTCTTGGATAAGAATTTTATCAAATATCTTCGCAACAACCTATCGTCGAGCCACTAATAAAAAGCTTTAGTGGCGTTTTGCTGTTGGGAATTTTTCAACCGAGTTCATGGCGAGGTCAATTCTGCTACTCTAAATTTTTTGCTTTTATGAGTTGAGATAGTTTTTTTGCCGAAAGCCAAACATCTTCAATTTTAGAGCCGCAAACCCAATCTCCTGTAGCTCCAAGCCCAAGATCATTATCAAAGAATGGCTCAACTTTTTTAGAATTATTAGACGAGGCATAACGCCAGCGATGAGTGCTTATGTAATCAGCTTTTTCGCAAGAAATTCCCGTTAGTTCTTCAAAGTTTTTTACCAAAACTTTTTCAACACTTAAAACATCATCCTCTAAATGCTCTGAAGCCCATTCATCTTGCGAATGAACCACAAAACAACTCACATTTTTGTCGCGACCCGGCTTGCTGGAGTTAAAGCTAATTAGTTTTATGGGCAAATTTTCAACTTCAGCAGCAATCCAATCTAAGTTTAATTGGTGGTTAAAACCAATCATCGTAACGAAAGAAGGTGAAGTAAAAACAGCCTGCGTCTCGAGATCTTTTGCAATTTGATTACCAAAAAGATTCTTAGTTTGAGCTATTGGAGCTGTAGAGATGATAAGGTCATAAAAACCAAGATCGTTACCGTTTTTATCTTCTAAATGCCTTCCGCCACTCTGCTTGGTTAATATTGGGGCAACTTCGCTATTCAAAGAAATGTCGAGATCATCAGCTAGTTTTTTGCAAAGACTGTTCATGTTTGGAGAAGCAACAAAATAGCTCTCTTCATTTCGACGCGAAGCAATTTTGTTACCAGACTTAAAAGTGATCACATCGCCCCGCCATCTAGAGACGCATCCTGAGGCAATAAAAGGATCGAGAAATTTTTTAAAATCTTCGCTTTCTGCGGTAAAATATTGAGCGCCGTGATCAAATAATAAATTTCCCGAATAGCGAGTAGACATCCTGCCTCCGCAGCCGCGAGATTTTTCGAAAATTTTTACCTCAAAAAATTTTCGCAATTCTTGCCCCAGATAAATTCCGGAAAAACCAGCTCCAATTATCGCTAATCTAGTCTTATTCAATGTATTATGATTTGGTAATTTGGTTACTTAATTTCCCAAATAATTTCATTGCGGCGATTCCAAGGGAAAGTGAATGGATCATCGTAATATGCTAAAATTTCAGAGCCTTTGGTTGTAATATTTTGGTCTTTAATAAAACGATTCAACTCATCTCTTTTTTTGCTGAATTTCTCGTCTGACCACATTCCAGGAAATTGAATTGCGATAACTGTTTTTGATTCGGTTAACTTAAATTTAATCCTATCATCTTTTGGTCGCGGCAAGTTCTCTAGGCTATATTTTTTTGGCATACCAAATTGAATTAGCCACTTTTTCTCTCCTTCATGAATTTGATTTACCGGGCTAGTCATTGCTACTTTTTCTGAGACATCAACTTGTGAAACCGGCGAAGTCATTGCCACTTTTTTCTCGGCTATATTTTTACCAAAAATATAGCGAGCTAAAGTCATGAATCCTTCTTTTGCGGCTTCTTTTCGATCTCCATTCACCTCAACTTCTGCCACCAAGGTTGGTTCATATTTTCGAAACTCGATGTCACCAACTCGTTTTATAACCTCGTAAGAAGGGATTTCATAACCCTTATAATATCCAGCTTCTGACTTTGTAGAGCATGATTGCATAATTGCGATTGTGATGATGGTAAACAAACAAAGCTTAATTTTTTTCATACAAAAAATAGTTTACGGAGTTATTAGTTAATTACTTTCTGTTTGGTTTGCACAAAAGACTCAATAAATCTTTGATGTGAACTTCCAAGATCGCAGCCTCATAAAAAACATCACTCACACAAACCATTTTAAAAAAGAATTTAGATTCATGAAAATTCTCGGTATTGAAACTTCCTGCGATGAAACTGCTGTTGCGATTGTTGATGATCAGAAAAATATTTTGGCGCACGCACTTAACTCACAAATTGAACTGCATAAAAAATATGGCGGCGTGATTCCTGAGCTTGCAGCGCGTGGTCACGTGGAAATTCTGGATGTGTTGATTTTGCAGGCGCTCAAGGAAGCAAATTTAAAATTAGAAGAGATTGATGGCTTCGCGGCAACTTCTGGTCCGGGTTTAATTGGCGGAGTAATTGTTGGAATGATGGCAGCAAAAACTTTAGCCTCTGTATTCCAAAAACCTTTTCTGGCGGTGAATCATTTGGAGGCTCACGCATTAACTGCGCGACTAACTAGCGATTTAGCTAATGGGTTAGAATTTCCTTATTTGCTGCTCTTAATTTCCGGCGGACATTGTCAAATTTTATTTGCGCGCGGAGTTGGTGATTACGAAAAACTTGGCGAAACAATTGACGATGCTCTCGGTGAAGCCTTCGATAAAATCGCACAAATGGTTGGATTGCCTTATCCTGGCGGGCCAGCAGTAGAAAAGCTCGCGCAGCAAGGTGACGAAAATCGTTTTAAATTTTCTCGTCCACTTCTTGATTCAAAAGATGCAGCACATCGTTTCGCTTTTTCTTTTTCCGGATTGAAAACTGCAGTGCGTCGCGAAGTAGAAAAATTAGTTGGCGAAAGTTTTTCTCACTTCACCTCACCACAAAAATTAAATGAAAAAGATCGCGCCGATATTTGCGCATCTTTCCAACGAATTGTCTGCGAAATAATTTTGAACAGGTTGAATAATGTTCTCGCCTACAACCAGCAGCCAACAAAAAATTTAGTAATCGCCGGCGGCGTTGCTGCAAATCGCTACATCGTTTCGCGCTTAGAGAATTGGGCTTCTGCACATCAAATGAAAGTAATCACTCCACCAATTAATCTTTGCACCGACAATGCCGCAATGGTCGCTTGGGCAGGGGTAGAAAAATTAAAATCAGGCTTTGTCAACGACTTAAATTTTAAACCAAAAGCAAGATGGGAATTAACGTCATGACACTTCAACAACATCTTCGCGAACTTCGTCAACGCGTAATTTTTTCAGTAATTTTTTTCTGCGCCGCTTTTGTTTTTTGTTATTTTTCTGCGCAAGAAATTTATGAAATTCTTTTGCGACCATTCGTAGAAATTTCAAATCAACAAAATCGTAAACTCATCTACACCAGCCCCGCTGAAGCCTTCGTGACCTATTTAAAACTTTCTTTTTCTTCGGCATTATTTTTTTCTGCGCCAATTTTTCTTTCGGAAATTTATCTTTTTCTGTCACCAGCTCTCTACAAAAATGAGAAAAAAAATATTCTTTTGATCTTTTTTTTCTCTCCATTTTTATTTTTATGCGGCGCAATTTTTGCGTATTTTTTTATTTTACCAATCGCTTTGCAATTCTTCGCGAGCTTTGAAACTCAAGGCCTCGTAGGCTCATCGAGTTTTTCAATTCAACTCGAAACAAGGTTGAGTGAGTACCTAAATTTTGTAGAAAATTTACTACTCGGATTCGGTGTCGCATTTCAATTTCCAATCTTGTTGCTTTTATTAATCAAACTTGATTTGTTGTCGGCCAATGACTTAAGACGTAAGAGAAGATATTGGATTGTAATCATCTTTGTGGTGGCTGCGATCCTTACCCCACCTGACGTTGTGAGTCAGCTGAGTTTAGCGGTTTTGTTGATCTTACTCTTCGAAATTACTATTCTCATTGGTCAAAAATTTAATAAATAATTATCATGGTTGCTAAAAAAACAGTCGCGAAAAAAGTCGTTGCTAAAAAGCCAGTTGCTAAAAAAGCAGTTGTTAAAAAAGTCGTCGCTAAAAAAGCAGTTGTAAAAAAAGTCGTTGCTAAAAAGCCAGTTGCTAAAAAAGCAGTCGTAAAAAAAGTAGTTGCTAAAAAAGCGGTTGCTAAAAAGAAGTAACTTTCTGGATAAGTAAAAAATCTAAAAAGTAATAAGAGGCGCGGTTCCAGTAGGGGCCGCGCCTTTTTTGTTGCGTGAAATTTTTTGGTCTCGATTTCGCTCGAACGGCGAAATTAAATTCTTTTTGAAACTGCGATTGCGAATCTTGTTGTCGCTTTGATGAAGCCGGTCAGCGGTTTAAAATAACTAAGTTCTGCGGCTTTATTTTCGTAGCCGATGTCGCGATGCTCTAATTCTTCAGAGCAGAATTTTTCGATTTTAGTTTTGAGCTCATCTTCTTTTTCGAGTGTGTTTAGCTGAGATTTGTAATGCTCATCAATCACCTCTTCGACTGCTGTTGTGCAGGCCATTGCTGCACGTTTGTCGAGTAAAGCGGTGAAAAATCCGAGCGCGAATCCGCCAATTCTCCACACTGGTTGCATCACCGTCGGGCGAATTTTTTTCTTCCTAATTTCCGCATCAAAATAATCAAAATGCACATCTTCCTGCTCTTTCATGTGCTCAACAATTTTCAACGTCTTGTGATCTTTTTTTAATTTCAGCGCGGCCATTTGCCCAGCGTAAATTACCTTCGCGCCAAATTCTCCAGCGTGATTGACGCGGATGATTTCGTGAATTTTTTGTTGATTGCTAATCATTTTTATTTTTCATTTTTCCTTTTTAGAGGATCTTTCTACTAAAGCTTTAGCGATTGGATTTAATAATTCTTCACTAGGAATTTCTCTTCGACGATATTCACGAAACTGTTTTACTCCTTCTTCGATCTCGCCTTTTTCCTTTGAAGAAGTGCCGTGGAATCTTTTATTACTTGCTTCGGCAGTAGAGATTGTTTGTGCAGTAAAAGCTTTTCTTTCTTCTTGATTGGCAAAATCGATGCTCCAACTAATTATTTTGCTGAGATTTGCTTTATTTGTTTCCCACGGATTATCACCTTTTCTTAAATCGAGTGTATTCATGCTACAATTCTCATCAAAATCTATCCTCTATGCTGATTTTTTTTCATTGTAAAATTTGACTAAATTTTTGCGGTCGAGAGTGGTGAGTTCGTCTTTCCAGATTTTTTCAAAATCAGATCCTGCGTCGACCACGCTCTTTCCTTCTAGCTTTGTAAAAGCCCGCGCTAACTTATTATCAAAAACTGATTCTTTTTGTATCTCCTGCATTGCACGCAGGGCTTCGTATCTGAGGTCTTCATTGGGCTTCTCTTCTTCTTCCAGATCAAATTCATCTCCCAATCCTTCTTCAAAATAATCTAAATCCTGCTCTTCTTCATCAAGCTCACTGTGTTCAGATCCATCTTCTGAAAAAGAATCTAATTCTACCTCAGGCGCTTTAGCCCCATAACCATCTAGTGTTTTTATTATTCCATTTTCTTCGACAACGAAAACTCTATCTAAAAAACCTGAATTAATCTGCGGATTCTGCGACACAACTATGCTACTACAGCAAGCCGCCGCAGGATCTCCTGAAGCATTAAGCGCACCAAGATAATATTCATTACCAGGATAACTAAGTCCGTCCCAAGCATAATTTACAAAGAGCACATTCTTGAAATCAGCAGCAGCAGGAATTTGATGAGCAAAGTGACTATTTGAAACTCTAGGTTTTGGCCGAGGATCAACAGCCCCTTCAGGAATAGGCGCTGCAAAAAAAGCAGCGCTGGATAAACCGTGTTCCTCATGCTCACTAAACTCAATTGCAGAAATTCTTTCTTTGAGTTCTGGATCTAATTTATCATAAGCTCTTGCAACAGCTCTTCCTATGGCCGCCCTTATTTCCTTTACTTTTCCTCCAGACCAAACTCCGTCACCCAATCCGGTTATACGAATATAGGCTTTTTCTTTTTCTCCTCCCCCTTCTCTTTCTGCAATTGCTTTAGCAGATTCGGCAAGAAATTTTTTGTAAGAAATATAAAGTCGATACTCCGCCGCAGCCTTATCAAATTCATTCGGAGCAACTTCCTCCTCACCTAGTTCGCCTTTTTTATCTTTGTAAAATTTTTGCCAAATCGCTTCATAGCCCTCAACAAATTTGGAGGTAACCCCAAAAATTCTACCGAAATCTCCTTTTAGATCCTCTGCCCAAGCTAGAGCTAGAGAATCAGCATGAGCTTTTTTTAGCTTCGTAAGATTGCCTCCAGCGACATGCACACTCTCCATTCCATCAGCTATTTCCAATCTCATCCCAACAAGCCCAGAAATATAGCCCGACTCTTCATGAGCTTCACCACCACCTTCTGTGCCAACTTGACCCCGGTTATCCCTTCTGCCGTCATTAATAAATTGCGTTGGGCCAAAAACCTGTAACATCGACGCAAACTCAGCTTCTGAATAAAGCGTGTATTGTTCCGGATCGTGTTTTCCAGAATATCCAATACTTGTCTCATCGTTTGCTCTCGATCTTTGACCATCTCGAAGCAAAGTATAATCATTTACACCAAATGAAACCAAAGGCCTTTTCTCAACCAGCCTTTTGTAAAAAGCTTTAATATGCTCGGGAGTAATTTTCTCACTAATTTCTTCGATCTTAGCCTTTAAATCACCATCCTCAGCAGCCAATGCTAAACCTTCCGGCAATATTCCTTGCTCAACATAAATCTTTTTTTGAGATTTTTTGTCAGGAATCTGCTGCCCTTCGGTAAGGGCAATCAAAGCTAGAAATTTTTTCGCATGATCAAATTCTGCCCTAGTAATAGTGATTCTAGTGCCTTCTAAAATTCGATGTTGTTCTTCAGCCCTTAATTCAAGAAATGCTCTAGTGGCAGCTGGAGATGGAAGATTATCTAGTGGGCTGACTTCTGAACCTTCAGCTTTCGGGGCAGCATATTGACGGTCCAAGGTAGCAACAAATTGCTTAACTTTTCCTTCTATAGTTTCAGTTGCCTTACCACCAAGCGTTTCACCTTCGGGTTCACTAATAGGTCTGGCAAGCGCAGCAACATCAGCCGCTATTTTACCATCTAAATCAGGATAGAGCACATCGAAATGTGCTTGGCCATCTGCATTCCATAAATAAAGCGCTCCTGCTTCGACTACAATTTTAGGTAAACCTCTCTGAGTAATCGCTACTATTTTTTTTGCTGGGTAAATTTCTCCAAAAAATGGCGATAGATATTCGGCATTATATGTGCCCGATCTCGTTTTATTTGCTATAGCCCACTGAAATCTAATCACCCCCTCACATAATTGTCGCAAGTCTTGATCTTGCGAATCAAAATGCTCACCTGAGAGATATAACATTTCTTCAGAAGAAATAAATTTTATGCCCTCAATTAATTCCTGATCCTTAGGGGAAAGTGATTCTAAAGTAACTATACCAGTTGCAAAATATTCTTTTAAGGCTTCATTAGCTTGAGTCAAAAAATGATCAAGGCCCCAAGTATGAGGTTGGCCCGGAGAATGAGCAATGCCCTTAACGAGTAATTTATCACCTAGTTTGGCGATGATATTTTCTTCACCCCTTACCTGCAAAATTTCGTAAACTTTTTCTCGCGTTAAAACGGCATTTGCAGGACTAATTTTATCAATCAATGCTTTAAATTCACCATCTTCACCGGCAATTCTAATTAAATTCCCCCTGACCGAATTCCAATTTTCAGCATTACCAACGCAATCATTAAGAATCGCAATCATGCCGGAGTAAAAATAACAGCCACCGTTCGCATTTGCCCTTTGAGAAAATGGGAATTTTTCACTTAATCCAATGCCTTCAGAAGTTTTATAAATCGGTGAGGCGATTGGTAAATTTTTGGAGTCATTTGCAACATAAACCTCACCCGCCTCTTTCTGATTTAGTGCGAACCATGTTGGTTTAACCTCTCCTGGCTTAGTCATAATCAGATTTATTATTCATTAACGAAGAATTGCGCGACTCTAAACATTAAACCTAAAGTGAAACACGTCCCCATCTTGCGTGACGTATTCCTTACCTTCGAGCCTTAATTTTCCTGCGTTCTTTGCGCCTTCTTCACCGTTACAAGAAATGTAATCGGGGTAAGAAATTGTTTCGGCGCGAATGAAACCTTTTTCGAAATCAGTGTGAATTACGCCGGCGGCTTTTGGAGCAGAGCTGCCTTTTTTTAGAGTCCAGGCGTGGCATTCTTTTGGGCCAACGGTGAAGAAGGTTATTAACTCTAAAAGTGAATAAGAATTTCTGATGATTTGCGCGAGTCCGGTTTCATTGAGTCCGACTGATTCTAAAAATTCTTTTTTCTCTTCTTCGGTTTCAAGTGAAGCAACTTCTGCCTCAATTTGTGCGCAAATTTTTAAAACTTTGTAACCATTTGCGACGCAGAATTCTTCGACTTTTTTAGAATTTTTATTTCCGGCCAGTTCGTTTTCTTTCAAGTTACAAACAAAGAGTTGTGGCTTAGAGCTGATTAGCTGCAACTCACGTAGAATTTTCGCTTCTTCTTCCGATTTTATTTCTACTGAACGCGCCGCTTTACCTTCTTTTAAAACTTCAATTACGCGTTTGGCGATTTCAACTTGAGCAGCAACCTCTTTTTCTTGCTTCGCTTTTTTTTCCATCGAAGGAATTCTTTTTTCTAAACTTTCGAGATCGGCAATAATCAGCTCGAGCTGAATTAATTCAATGTCGCGCAGCGGATCAACCAAGCCTTCAACGTGAGTAATATTTTCATCTTCAAAGCAACGCACGACGTTGATAATCGCATCAACTTCACGAATGTGCGAAAGAAATTTATTACCCAAACCTTCGCCTTTACTGGCTCCGCGTACGATTCCGGCAATGTCGACAAATTCAATTTGCGCCGGAATTAATTCTTGTGAGCCAGCGATCTTCGCCAATTTTTCCATCCTCTCATCGGGAACATTCACGCGACCGATATTTGGCTCAATCGTGCAGAACGGATAATTCGCCGCCTGCGCCGCGGCAGTTTGCGTAAGCGCATTAAATAAAGTTGATTTGCCGACGTTAGGAAGTCCGACGATTCCGCATTGAAGAGACATTAGTTTTTGATTTTAGATTTGAGATCTAGGGCACCATAAATCAGAAATCAGAAATCACAAATGACGCAAGCGCCACGACTAAAATTGCTGTCAGAAAAATTAATATTTTAAGCCCAGATTGTTTATTAGAACCATTCAGAATTTCGCTAAGCCTTTATTTGAGAGGACTGAACAAATAGAAATATGGGCTAATTTAATAAGCCAGAATTGTCACCAGATCAGCATTATTCACATCTTCTACCATCGAAACTAGCACAGAGTCCTTATTAACCTTAATCACCACTCCGGCAAGAAGTCCTGGCGGCAAAGTATCTCCATCTCCTGAGGTAAAGATCATCTCGCCAACTTGAATATCGTGATTTTTCGGCAAATATAAAATCTCCATCATGCCGCTACCGTTACCGACTAAAATGCCTTTGGCTCTAGCTTGAGAAGTGATGACAGGAATTCGCGAAATCGCATCATTCAGCAAAAAAATATGTGATTTATTTTCGTAAACTTCAGCGACCCTGCCAATCACGCCGCGCTTTCCAGTAATGATTTCGCCCTCTTTCAAGCCACGATCTTCTCCGGCATCAATAAAAATTTTCTGATTAAAAAGCGGGCGCGATCTTCCAATAATTTGTGCAACTTTGAAATTCGCACTTTTCGATGAAACAAACTGCAGCATTTCGCGCAGATCCTTATTCTCTTGATGGATGTTTAGTGATTTGATGTAAAAAGATCTGAGCTTTTCTAACTCCTCTTTAAGATTCTGATTTTCTTCTTTAGCTCGCACCAACTCGCCGAAGTCAGTAACTAAACTGAAGGCAACGTTAAATGGAAAAGCAGCAAATTTTGCAACGGGCAGAGAAATATTAACAAATACCGAAGACACATCGCGCGAAAAATCGTGATCAGCTTTAGAAACAACCAAACAAACCACGCACAAGAAGCTAAAAAAAACAGTTTCGATTTTGTTAAAAACCAAACCGAAACTGTGCTTTATACTATAATTTACTCGCTTGTTACTGAAGTTGAGATGTTGCACTAATCTTGTCTGAAGAGAGTTGCTCTAAACATTTTGGTATTTTCAAGAACTTTGCCACAACCATTAACAACGCAAAGCAAAGGATCTTCAGCAACAAAAACTGGTAGGCCTGTTGCTTGGCGAACAACGTAATCAAGATTTTTCAAAAGAGCTCCGCCGCCAGAAAGCACAATACCGCGCTCAACAATGTCGGAGGAAAGTTCTGGAGGAGTGCATTCGAGCGCAACTTTGATTGCGTTAACAATTTGTTCGACTGGCTCCATCAAACTTTCAGAGATTTGTCTTTCGGTCAAAATCATTTCTTTTGGAATGCCGTTGGAAAGATCGCGGCCTTTCACTTCAATAGTTGCCCCGTCTCCTTCTTGTGGAGGACAAGCTGCGCCGATTGTTTTTTTGATGCGTTCTGCAGTTGATTCGCCGATCAATAAATTATGGTAACGACGAATGTAAGCGATGATAGCTTCATCCATTTTATCGCCACCAACCCGCACAGAACGTGAATAAACAATGCCGCCAAGAGAAAGAATTCCAACTTCAGTTGTACCACCGCCAATGTCGACGATCATTGAGCCTGTAGGCTCGGTCACTGGAAGATTCGCGCCAATTGCTGCTGCCATCGGCTCTTCAATCAAGTAAACTTCATTAGCGCCAGCGCCTTCCGCTGCATCTTGAATTGCTCTTCTTTCGACTGGAGTTGAGCCAGATGGAACGCAAATGATGATAAGTGGACCAAGCCAGCTCTTGGCTTGATTCACTTCGCGAATGAAATATTTGATCATCTCCGCAGCGATTTTGAAATCTGCGATCACGCCATCTTTAAGTGGGCGAATGGCGTCGATCTTAGCTGGAGTGCGACCTAGCATCATTTTTGCTGTGCTGCCAAAAGCACATGGGACCAACTTTCCACCCTCATGCAATACCGCGACAACTGATGGCTCGTTTAAAACCACGCCCTGCCCCCGCACATAAACCAGAGTATTTGCCGTACCGAGATCGATCGCGATATCTTTTGAAGTGAATGAGAAAAATTTTGAGAAAGAAAACATGATTAAATTTTATTTAGCTTATCGAGGCAGTTAATGTAGGCGATTGCTGACGCGGTAAGCACATCAGTGTCCGCGCCACTTGCAGAAAAAATTCGATTATTCTGCTTTAAACGCACAACAACATTTGCTTGTGCGTCAGTTCCTTCGGTCACTGCTTGAACCTGATATAAATCAAGGTTAGCGCTGTGAGGAATGAGTTTTTTGATGGCAGAAAAGATGGTGTCAACTGATCCTTCGCCCGAGTGGAAGCTAGTTTCGACCTCATCGCTGTCAATTTTTATTTTAATCAAAACTTCCGTTGTTTTGCGACTGCCACATTTCACTTCAAGCTCAAGTAATTGATAGCGCGACTTGCTGTTTACAAGTGAATCATCGACCAAAGAAATCAGATCTTCATCGAGAATTTCTTTTTTCTTGTCGGCCAAATCTTTGAATTTTTTGAAGGTAGAATCAACTGCTTCGTCGCTGAGTTCATAGCCGATTTCTTTGATCCGATCTTTGAAGGCCGCGCGACCAGAAAGTTTACCAAGTCGCAATTGTATTTTCTCCAAACCGACAGATTGCGGCGTCATTATTTCGTAAGTCTCGCGATGCTTGAGCACGCCATCTTGATGAATTCCGCTTTCATGCGCGAAGGCGTTAGCGCCTACAATAGCCTTGTTTGGTTGAATTGTGAAACCAGTGATCGTTGAAACTAATTTTGAAACGCGCGAAATCATTGTGGCGTCAATGCCAGTTTCAACTTGATAAAAATCACCGCGAGTTTTGATCGCCATTACTATTTCTTCGAGCGCTGCATTTCCAGCGCGCTCACCGATGCCGTTGATTGTGCACTCAATCTGCCTGGCACCTGCAAGCATTGCCGCCAAAGAATTTGCAACCGCCAGACCGAGATCATTGTGGCAATGCGCTGAAATTACTGCCTTATCGATGTTTTTTACGTTGTTTTTAATTGCCGAAATCAAAGCAAAATATTCGTCTGGCGTTGAATAACCAACAGTGTCTGGAATATTAATGGTGTTAGCTCCAGCGCTAATAGCTGTTTCAATTGCTTTGAATAAAAAATCAGGCTTTGAACGCGTTGCATCTTCCGGCGACCAATCAACTTCTGCACAAAGATTTCGCGCCAAAGAAACGCTTTCTTTGATCAAATCTAACACTTGCTCTTCATCCATTTTTAACTTGAACTTCATGTGTATTGGCGAAGTGGCGATGAAGGTGTGAATACGCGGCCTTGCTGCAGGCGCAATCGCTTCCGCCGTTCTTTCAATGTCAGATTTTTTAGCGCGCGCTAAGCCACAAATTGTTGAATTTTTAATCACCGAAGCAATGCGATGAACAGCAGCAAAATCACCATTGGAAGCTGCCGGAAAACCCGCTTCAATTACATCGACACCCATTTTCTCTAATGTTTTCGCAATCAGTAATTTCTCTTCCAAATTCATTGTCGCACCTGGAGCTTGCTCACCATCACGCAAAGTTGTGTCAAAAATAATGACTCGCTCTTTAGACATTTTCTAAGAAATTTTGATTGGAAAATTTCTGCCCAAATTACAGGCTTAAACAGCTAATTGTAAACTTCTTTCTCTCTCAAAAAATGCTCAGAAAAAACGACCTTATCGACATCATCTCACCAGGAACAGCATGTACTCGCGATGAATTAGAAAAAATAAAAAATTACGCAAAAAAAATCGGATTAACGCCAAGAATTTTTTTAGAAAAAGAAACAAGAATCAGTAAAAAATTAACTCACGAATTCCCTGTAATTAACGTCGAAACACGCTTCGAACAATTAAAAAAATCCATAGAAAGCAAAGATTCAAAAATAATTTGGTGTACTCGTGGGGGCTACGGCAGCGCTGAAATTTTACCTCTGCTGCAAAAAATGAAAAAACCAAAAACACCAAAAATTTTCATCGGATTTTCTG
>CAMBFP010000019.1 GCA_945865745.1 Rhizobium sp. Q54
AACCAAGATGAAAGAAGAGAATTTGGACTTTTCTATTGCGTTAAAACAAGCGCAAGATTTGGGATATGCCGAAGCCGATCCTTCCTCTGATATCAAGGGTTTAGACAGTGCGCACAAGATCACTCTTCTTGCCGCAATTGCCTTTGGAAGCAAGCCAAATTTTGCCGAAACTTACGTCGAGGGCATTGACGAAATTTCAATCGACGACATCAAGCTTGCCGATGAATTCGGTTACAAAATAAAATTACTCGCAACCGCGAAGAAAGGTCAGCAAGCAGTTTATCCAGCTTTGATTAAAAAATCTGAACAAGTCGCGCAAGTTGATGGCGCCTTCAACGCGATTCTTTTCAATTCATCAAATGCCGGACAAAGTTTAATTGTTGGGCTTGGCGCTGGAAGCGTTCCAACGGCATCAGCAATCGTTGCAGATTTAGTTGATGTTGCTCGTGGCAATCAAACATTTCTGTTTGGGGTTAAAAGTGATGATCTCGGAGAAGTCAATATTGGCGATATATCAGAACGTGTCGGAAAATATTTTTTACGCTTATTCATCAACAAAAATTCATCGGAAGAAAAAATTTTTGACGGTAAAATAAAAATAGAGCAGGCGGCATTTTTCGAGCGCGGCGATGAAATTTTATGTGGATTTTTAACCGGCGAACAAAAAGAAAGTGAGTTAAGCGAAGCCTTGAAAGATCTTGATCCGGCGCTGGTTAAATCAGCTAAGTTTTTACGCGTTGAGGCAACTAATTTTTAACTAACTAAGCCACTCTTTGAAAGGCTCAGAGTGACGACAAGTCATGCCGAGCTTTGTTGAAGCATGACGCAACTTAAGCACAAATGTCTGATTTTATTTTTGAAATTTTTAGCGAAGAAGTTCCGGCCAAAATGCAGAAGGCGGCGGCAGAAAATTTTGTCAAAATCGCCAGCGAAATTTTCGCTAAAAATAATCTTCAATTTAGCCAAGAGAATATTCAGGCCTTGGTTACGCCGCGTCGTTTAGCGCTTTTTGTTGGTGATTTAAAAGTTACTCAAACCCTTTCTGCAGTTAAGCGAGTCGGTCCTAAAATTAATGCTGATAAAAAGGCGGTTGCTGGTTTTTTAAAATCAGTGGGATTGCAAGATGAATCGGAACTTGAACAAGTTGACGGCGCTTTTGTTTTTACGAGCAAAGCATCAGAAATTTCTACCGCTGAAATTATCAAAAATTCTTTGCCGCAGATTTTACAAAAAATGGTAGGCACTTGGCCAAAATTAATGCGCTGGGATGATTCAGGAGTTAAGTGGATAAGGCCGATCAGAAATATTTTATCCTTGTTTGACAAAGAAATAATCGACGTTGAATTCGCCGGGATCAAAGCAAGCAATCTTTCTGGATCCATTGAAATCAAGGCTGCGTGTGATTATAAAAATCTTCTGCAAGAAAATTTTATCCTTGTTGATCAGCAAAAAAGGAAAGAAAAAATTCTTCTTGAAGTTGCAAAAATCACTGATGATCTCGGTTTGATGACGATTGACGATCCTAAAAAATCTTCACTATTTGATGAGGTTGTCGGTCTTTGCGAATGGCCGATAATATTGGTTGGATCTATTGATGAGAAATTTTTGAATTTACCTGACGAAGCGCTAATTTTAACTTTGCGCAACAATCAAAAATATTTTTGTCTTAACGATAAAATCGGAAATTTATCGACGAAATTTATCTTCGTGGCGAATGGCTTAGGTGATGCAGAAAAAATTATTCGCGATAATGAAAAACTAGTCCGTGCACGCTTGTCAGATATTGAATTTTTTATTACCGAAGACTTGAAGAGGCCTTTGATTACAAGGCTCGATGATCTTAAGAAGATAGTCTTTCATCAAAAATTAGGTTCGATTTTTGATCGAGTTAATCGCCTAAAAAGTCTGACAAAATTTCTCACGGTTTTTGTGCCAAATTCTGACTTAAATTTTTCCGACAGAATTACAGATTTGTGTAAAGTGGATTTGACCACAAAAGCAGTGGCTGAGCTACCGGAGCTACAAGGTAAAATTGGCAGTTTTTATGCACTCAAACAAGGCGAAGACAAGAAAACAATCGCCGCGATTTACGAGCATTATTTGCCTTTGGGTCCAAATTCTGAATTACCAAAAACCGCACTTGGTATAGCTCTTTCGATCTCAGACAAAATTGATTTAATCGTTGGATTTTTCTTGGCCGGTGAAAAGCCAACAAGCTCACGTGATCCATATGGTTTGAGGCGTGCAGTTCTTGGGATCATCAGGATTAGCTATCAGCATAATATTGCTTTTCCGATTCGGATTTTAGTGGAAAAATCGCTCGCTTTTTATCCAGCAAAATTATCCAAAAATCTTTTAACCGCCGAAGAAAAAAACTTCTTTAGTGAGAGAAAAAAATTACTGGAAGAAGTGATTATTTTTATCGTTGAAAGGCTGAAAGTTTATCTAAAAGAAAATGAAAAACTAAGCCCAGATGTGGTGAATGCGGTTATCGAACAATATCTCTCAGACCTTGATGCGCATAAGTCTGTAGATATTCTTTACCTTGCTAGAAAAATAAAATTTTTGGATGAAATTCTAAAAGATGAGAAGCATAAAAATTTGATCGAGCTCTACAAAAGATCGACAAATATTCTTGCGATCGAAGAAAAAAAAGATGGCAAGATTTACAGCGGGAAGCCTTCGCGCCTGGCGATAAAAACAAAATATGAGCGCACACTTTATCGTCGCGTTAAACAAATCTCTGCTGATTTTGTTAAATTAGTAACGAAAGGAGAATTTGTTTCTGCCTTTAAACTGCTTGATATTTTGGAATTGCCGCTCACACATTTCTTTGCTCATGTGATGGTTAATGATGCGAATAAAGATCTGCGTGAGAATAGGCTGTTGCTGCTCTCGTGTATTCGATCACTGTTTGATGAAATGGGTGATTTGTCGAAGATTGAGATTGGTTAGTGACCAACGCCGATTATGCCAGCTGGCTTGACCTGAAGTTCGCTCTGAAGGGTCGGCGGGGGACTTATTTCAGATATTTTATCTAAACTTAAATTATCCCCGTTCGCTGGAGGAGCTCCGAGATGACTAACCACTCGTTCGCCAAGCTCGTTCATCGTTCCACCTAATGCTCCACCGCCTCGTTTTATGCTTTCAAGCATTCCCTCACCGAGGCTGGAAGGTATGAAACTATCTTCCAAAGAGCCCATGTTGCAAATACTGTCCATGCTCGCCCCTTCTCCAATGGGAAAGAGACTCATCTTTCCTGCTGGAGCTGAGGGAATTGACATTGCTTGATTATGAGGAAAATCATCCGACATATTTCTTAAATTATTTTGTTTGCGAACCAACAGCTGCAATAGCCGCCATATTCAGAATATCATTGATTGAAGAGTTCATGGTGACGATCTGAACGGATTTTTCAAAGCCATCCAAGATTGGGCCGATCACAGTGCAATTACCCACTTCTTCTAAAAGTTTTGTTGCAATGCTTGCTGAGTGTAAACCTGGGCAGATCAAAATATTTGCTGGCGCAGTTAAGCGGCAGAAAGGATATTTCGACATTTTATCCATGTTCAAAGCCACGTCAGCAGTCATTTCGCCGTCATATTCGAAATCGACCTTCATTGTGTCGAGAAGCTCAACCGCGTGTTTGACGCGAGAAGATTCCGCTTTCAGGGCCGAGCCAAAATTTGAAAAAGAAAGGAAAGCTACTCGAGGCTCGTAACCCATTCCACGAACTTTCGCTGCAGTTTGAATCGCGATTTTCACGAGATGCTCAGATGAAGAAAGTTCTGAACAAGCAGTGTCGGCAATGAAAATCGTGCGATTTTTTGAGATCACCATTGAAACACCAAGAAGAATTTTATCTTTCTTGTTTTTGATAACTTGCCAGACGTCTGTCATTGCTTTGCGATAGCCGCGAGTTAGGCCGGTAATGAGTGCATCGCCATGTCCACAAGCAAGCATTGATGCGGCAAAAACATTGCGATCATTGTTGATCATGCGCGCGCAATCAGAACGAAGAACGCCATTGCGTTGCAATTTTTTGTAAAGGTAATCGGTGAATTTGCTGTTCTCGTCTGAGATTGAAGCATTGTAAATCTCGATGCCCTTTGGATCTACATTGGCTTCTTTCATGTTTTCCAAAATGCGCTTTTCTTTGCCAATCAGAATTGGTTTTCCGTAGCCAGAGTCGCGCCACATTGCGGCAACGCGGATGATTTCAGGCTGTTCACCTTCAGCAAAAATTACTTTTTTCGGCGATCTTTCGAGTTTTTCGAAAATCATGCCAAGGCTGTTAACTGTAGGATCACGACGAGCTTGCAATTCTCTTTTGTAAGCATCCCAATCTTTAATTGGTTTGCGCGCGACGCCAGTTGCAACTGCAGCTTTAGCAACTGCCATCGGAACTACGTGGATCAAACGTGAATCAAATGGAGTTGGGATGATGTAATGTTTGCCGAACTTCATGTCGCGGCGGCCGGCGTAGGCTTTTATTACTTCTTCAGGAACATGTTCGCGTGCTAGCTCGGCGATTGCTTTTGCAGCGGCGATCTTCATTTCTTCGTTGATTGTTGAGGCACGAACATCGAGAGCGCCACGGAAAATATAAGGGAAGCCCATTACGTTATTCACTTGGTTTTCGTAATCTGAACGGCCCGTTGCAACAATTGCATCGTCACGAGTAACATGAACTTCTTCCGGAGTGATTTCTGGATCTGGATTGGCCATTGCGAAAATCACTGGGTTTTTCGCCATTGATTTAACCATAGCTTTTGTCACCGCACCTTTAACTGAAAGGCCCAAGAACACATCAGCATCTTTCATCGCCTCTTCTAATGTGCGTAATTTTGTATTAACGGCGTGAGCTGATTTCCATTGATTCATGCCATCTGTTCTGCCTTTGTAAATAACGCCTTTAGTGTCGCAGAGTAGGGCGTTATTGTGCGGAAGGCCCATTGCTTTCAAGAGTTCTAAGCAGGCAATACCAGCAGCGCCAGCACCATTTACGACGACTTTAATGTCTTTAAATTTTTTATTAGAAAGGTGCAAAACGTTGATAATGCCTGCAGCAGAGATGATCGCAGTTCCATGTTGATCATCATGAAAAACAGGAATATCCATTATTTCGCGCAGCTTGCTTTCGATAATGAAACACTCAGGAGCTTTTATATCCTCTAGATTGATACCGCCCCAAGTTGGTCCAAGAAATTTAACAGCATTGATAAATTCATCAGGATTTTCTGTGGCAACTTCGATGTCGACTGAATCGATGTCGGCAAAACGCTTGAACAAAACTGACTTTCCTTCCATTACTGGCTTACCAGCAAGAGCGCCGAGATTTCCGAGACCAAGCACTGCAGTGCCATTTGAAATCACCGCAACGTAATTTCCTTTTGAAGTATAATCGTAAGCAGCATCAGGATTTTTCTGAATTTCCAAGCAAGGAATCGCAACGCCTGGAGAATAGGCGAGGGCCAAATCGCGCTGAGTGTTAAGTGGCTTGGTGGCATGCATGGCAACCTTTCCTGGCTGGCCTTGCATGTGGAATTGTAATGCTTCAAGTTCTTTTGAAGTCCGTGTCGTGCTTTTTTTCGTAGCCATTTTTTGTTGATTGCGTTTAGAGAAGTCGCGGCTTGTTAAATCCTAAATGTTAAAATGAAAGTCGATCGCAGTAAAAAATTTTCCGAGTTCTTCGAAAGAAAAAGTGAACCAAGAAATATTCAATCTTTAGTTCTTCATCACATTGAGGCAAGTTCTGTTGAACATGCGATTGAGCAGCTTTGCGAGCATCAAGTTAGCTCACATTATTTAATCGACGAAGATGGAAAAATCTTTGAATTGGTTGATGAAAATGACGTTGCCTATCACGCCGGAGTTAGCTATTGGCGAGGCGTTGAAGGCTTAAACCAAACTTCAATCGGCATCGAATTTATTAACTCGGCGCCATTTTCTAAAAAGTTTGAAGTGGCACAGATGCAGGCTGGGCTTGAGCTCTGCAAATATCTAATCGCTAAATATCAAATCAAAGCAGAGCAGGTGGTTGGTCATTCCGACATTGCCTATAACAAAGAAACCGGAATGCCAGACCGCAAGCAAGATCCATCACATTTATTCGATTGGCAGTTTTTAACACTAAATGGAGTAGGAATTTTCCCCGATTTTTCACTCAATATTTTAGATCACTTTAAGCTCGGTGAACATGACGAAAAAATCGCCGAGGCAAAAAGAAATCTAATAAAATTCGGCTACAGAGTGATAAATTTGAATGATGAGTTTGACCAGGAGTTGCAAGCTTTGATAGCGGTTTTTAAGAGAAGATTTCATGCTAACTAAAGAAACTTCGCTTTGGTTACATAATATGCCTTATGTGCAAAAAGAACCTCGTCATTGTGAGCGTAGCGTGGCAATTCATAATGGCTTTAATCACAAGGATTAAGGCGACTCATTCGCCCTCTGCAATAAAATGACTAACAAAAAAATAAAACCCCATGTACCCACTAAACTACATCGAGCCAGTTTTTCGTCCACCAAGCGAATGGAAGTCTTTGATTTTGCAAGTTACCAACGGCTGCTCTTGGAATAAGTGCACCTTTTGCGATATGTACAAAGACGAGCAAAAACGCTTCAAGCCAAAGGCGATTGAAGAAATCGAAGCGGAGTTGAAATACCTAACCCAAAACAACTTCCCAGTTACTCGAGTTTTTCTTGCTGACGGTGATGCCGTGAGTTTGTCGATGAAAAGACTGAAAGAAATTATGCAACTGATTAACAAATATTTCCCGAACCTGCAGCGCGTTTCTTCTTACTGCCTGCCCCGTAATCTGCTGAATAAGTCTATTTAAGATTTACGCGAATTACAGGAGATGGGTTTGAAGATTTTTTATGTTGGCTGCGAAAGTGGCAACACAGAGCTGCTAAGTTTGATAGAAAAAGGTGAAACTTTTGAGTCGTCTCTTGAGGCCTTAAAAAAAATAAAAGAAGCCGGAATCAAAAGTTCGGTGATGATTTTAAACGGTCTTGGCGGCCCGAAATATAGTGAGCAACACGCCCTCGCCTCCGCGGAATTAATGAATCAAGCTCAACCAGAATATCTCTCAACTTTAGTTCCAGAATTTCCCTTCGGATCAGAACGTTTTGAAAAAGGATTTAGCGGCAACTGGCGAGAAATGACGAGACAAGAATTATTTCAAGAAATGCATCTGTTATTAGAAAACTTAAACCTAAACAAAACTATCTTTCGCAGTGATCACGCCTCTAACCATCTAGTTCTAAAAGGCATTCTCGGGCGTGATAAATTAAGAATTATTAACGAGATTGATTTGGCGATTCAGCTGGTTTCTTAGCCTTAACCTTAGATGAAAGTAAGGTAATCAATGGCAGTAAAACCCAAGTTGCTTCCAAGATAATGAATGGAATAATGTGCTCGATCACCGCATAATAAAGCAAGCAAACACCGCCAAATAAGTTGAGTAGCTTATACTGTATAGAATCGCCAAAACCGATTCTAAAAAGTGTAATGGCAAGAGCCACGATGCATAAAATGCTTCCAGCGATTCCTACGTAAAGTTGCATAAAGTTGTTATTATTGAATGGAGTGATTGGATCATCACTCCAACCTAGTTAAGAATAACATCAATACAAACATGACCAAAGTCGGAACAGTAAATAAACTACAAATCGTCAAGCAAGTTGAGTTCGGACTCTACCTAGACGGAGAAGATTTGGGCGAAATATTAATGCCTTCGCGCTATGTTCCAGATGCGTTTAAGATTGGCGACGAGCTAGAAGTTTTTCTCTATCTGGATTCAGAAGATCGTCTCGTTGCAACTTCAGAAATTCCTTATTGCGAGGTTGGGAAATGCGCTCATCTCAAAGTTACCTCAACAAGTTCATTCGGCGCTTTTTTGAATTGGGGACTTCCTAAAGATTTGCTGGTTCCCTTCAAAGAGCAGTTGATTCCAATGCTTGTCGGCAATTCCTATGTTGTGTTTTTATACATTGATGTCACCGGACGCATTGCCGCCAGCAGTAAACTTAGCAAGTTTATGAAAGAGGAGGATGGATATAATTTTCTCAAAAATCAGGAAGTGAGTTTGTTAATCGCCAGGCGAAATGACTATGGTTACAAGGCTGTGGTGAATAACGAGCATATGGGCCTCATTCACAATATTGATATTCTTCAGCCAATAGAAGTGGGTGATCGCATGAATGGCTATATCAAGAATATTCGCGAAGATGGTAAAATTGACCTCATCCTTCAAAGCCAAGGCGGAGAGGCCATCTGCTCTCTTTCAGAAGATATTTTAAAATGGGCTAGAGCCAAAGGCGGCACTCTTGATCTTACAGACAAAAGCTCTCCTGAGTTAATCTATGAAGCTTTCAAGGTCAGCAAGAGCAACTACAAAAAAGCCATCGGCAAGCTCTATAAAAAGCGGTTAATCACTATTGAGAAAGATGGAATAAGACTGGCTTAGGGTTTTCTTTTTACTTCTTACTCATCCTCAGGCTGCGATCAAGATTGCGATTAGCTTTAGCAGGTAAAGTTGTCGACCTAATTCTGAATTAGACGCTTAAATTTCAATTTTTTTCTTATCCCAAATTTGCCATTCTGGCATGAATTGATCCATCAATCCGTAAAATTTTTTATTGTGTCCGCGCTCTAACAAATGCACCATCTCGTGAACAACTGTCGATTCTAAAAAACCCAGAGGCTTTTTGGCTAATTCCAAGCTAAGCCAGATACGGCGAGCCTTTACATTGCAAGTTCCCCAGCGCGTTTTCATTTTTTTCACCCTGAATTCTGCGACCGCAACACCCATTTTTTCTTCATATCTAGTAATCATCTCCGGAACAACTTCCTTCAAATGCTTGCGGTAAAAATTATCCATTAGCTTCTGTCTTTGTGCCAAGTTCGAAAATTTTTTGACGTGAAGCTCAATCACTTTTCCCTGCGACACTTTTTCCTGCGACACTTTCCCCTGCGACACTTCCACTCCACTTATCTTAAATAAAACTTTGTTAGCAGTGCTATTTTGCACCAACTCCAAAAGAAACTTCTCGCCAAAAAAATAATGCTCTTCACCCGAAATAAACTTTTTCGGCAAAATAATTTTTCCTTCATCGCGCAACTTACGAATTCGAATCTGATTTTTTTTAATCCACTCAATCTTTTGTAAAATAAATTCTTTAATTCGCTCCAACCCATATCGCAAAGGAGCTGATGCCCTCACCTCTCCATCAGGCGCAGAAATTCTCAAATGCAAACTCCTGATTCTTTTTTGTGTAAGAAAAATTTTTATACCGGCGATTTCGATTTCTGTTTTTGAAGAAAAGGCACTCATGAAGTAATAAAATTTATTCTTTTTTCTTTAAGCCGGGCTTGGTCTTCGAGCTCAGCTTCGTATTTAGTTCGACCAGCAATATTTAGGAAAGCTCTCCCACCAAGCTGCTCGGTCTTGATTTCAAAATTTTCACATCCGCTATTTTTCCGAAGTAATTTCTAGCCTCTTCTTCGCTCGCAACATCGACGATTACAGATTGCAGGTAAGGTGATTTACCCCATAGTTGCGTGGCAGAGCGCGCTTTTGCTTTACCAGAATCGGGAGCTTTGCGCTCAAACAAGACGGGCATTATTTGCCCTTCAGATTTTTGGTTGAATTCGCTTTGTTGTTCGGTGAGAAGTTTTTGAAGATTGAATAATCTTTCTTCTTTTACTTTTTCTTCGACTTGAATTTTAGCTTCGGCAGCCGGCGTTCCTGGGCGCGGAGAATATTTGAAGGAATAGCATTGTGTGAATTTTATTTGGCGGATCAGGTCCATTGTATCTTCGAAATCCTGGTCAGTTTCTCCTGGAAACCCGACAATGAAATCAGAAGATAAGCCGATGTCTGGCCTTGCAGCTCGCAGTTTCTCGATGATTTTGAAATAGTCTTGTCTCGTATGTTTTCTATTCATTCCTTTCAAAACAGAATTTGCCCCCGATTGGATTGGCAGGTGCAAAAATGGCATTAGCTTTTCAATATCGCGATGCGCGGCAAACAAATCTTCAGACATGTCGCGAGGATGCGAAGTGGTGTAGCGAATTCTTTTTACGGCATCGATTTTTGCGACTTCTTCGACTAGCTTTGCAAGACTTGCTGGCTCGCCTTTTACATCTAATCCGTGATAGGCATTTACGTTTTGTCCGAGGAAATAAATCTCACTGACACCTTGATCAACCAGGCGCTTCGCATCATCGACAATCTTAGAAACTTCGCGTGAATATTCTGAACCTCTCGTATAAGGCACGACACAGAAAGTGCAAAATTTGTCGCATCCTTCTTGAATGGTAACGAAAGCCGAGGCCCCAACTCCCGTTTTGCTTTCAGGCAAAACATCGAATTTATTATCAGGAGTAAAATCTAAATTAATCTGCTTCTTCTTTTCGCGGATCATCTTTCCGACTAGATCCGGCAGGGTTTGGTAGCTTTCCGGCCCAACAATAATGTCGACAACATTCGAGCGCTTGAAAATTTCTTCACCTTCCGCTTGAGCTACGCAACCAGCAACGGCAACGATCATCTGACTTCCTTCGTCAGCTTTTTTATTTTTGTGCGGACGAATTCTGCCAAGATCAGAGAATAATTTTTCCGATGCTTTTTCACGAATGTGACAAGTGTTAATGATAACCATGTCTGCGCCTTCCGGACTATTTATCGTTTCGTAGCCAACATTTTCCATCAGGTCTTGCATGCGATCGGAATCGTAAACATTCATTTGGCAGCCGTAGGTTTTAATGTATAATTTTTTCATATTTTTTGGATGAGACTTTCTGGATCAAGGCGCGGGTTGGGAATTCAGGTATTACTTACTTCCAATAATCGTGACGATTTCGAAGGTCGCTAAAACTTTGCCACTAGAGGTTCCATACATTTCGCGATAATTTTTTGAAGTTTTGTTGAGGAAGTTTTTGGTAAAAAATCGGCGCGAGCGCTGATGCAAAATATTGCCCTGCCCCATCATTTTCAGATCTTTAAGCAGATCAAGTGGGTCGGAATATTCTACCAGGATTTTGTCGAAATCAGAAATTGGATTTTGGAATCCGGCCTTGTTCAGTAAGGCGGCGGCGGTTTTAACATCAATCGTTGGCGGCATCCGCGGTGAAATTCCGCCGTAAATTTCATTTTCGGTTTTGTGTAAAACATGAGCGAGCTCGGAAAGATTTTCTTCGCCAAAAAAACTGGCGATAAAAACTCCGCCAGGCTGCAAAATGCTTTTAACTTTGATTAAGTATTGCGGAATTTCATTGATAAGGTGGAAGTCGAGATTGCTTAAAACCAAGTCAAAAACATTCTCTGGGTAGGAAAAATTTTCTTCGTCGATTTCTAAAATATTTTTGAATTCACGATTAAGTAAATCGAGATTCTCATTAATTCGATTAGAAACTTCTTGCTGAAGAAAATTATTTTTAACACCACGTCGGCGGTTCTGCCGTAAGAGTTCACGATCAAATAGCATGAAGAAATTTTTAGAATTTTTATTTCCCAATCACTGTCTTTTCTGTCAGGAAATAATCAACAGAGATGCGTTATTTTGTGGATGCTGTTGGCCAAAATTAAAGTTTATTACCGAACCAAAATGTTCGATTTGCGCCTATCCTTTTGAGATTGAAATCAAGCATATGAAGCCTTTTTGTGCAGCCTGTTTGCTTAAGCGCCCAGCTTACGACAAAGTGGTAACGATTTTTCGTTACAATGAAATAATCGGCAAGGCGATCGGTGATTTGAAGTATAATGACCAAACTTTTTTGGCGCAGAAGCTGGCAAAGCTTTTAGGAGAAAAAGCCAAAAACGAAATTGATGATTGCGATTTGATCTGCGCGGCTCCTCTTCATGTAAAAAAATTGCGCGAACGCAAATTTAATCAGGCAATTTTGATCGGAAAATATTTATCTAAGAAGAAATTTATTCCCGATTTATTGTGGCGCGTTGCCGACACTGTGTCACAGGTCTCACTTAGAAAAGAGCAGCGCGAGAAGAATTTAAAGCGCGCGTTTTTGGTGAATAAAAAATATCGTAAAGAACTTGTTGGTAAAAAAATTCTTCTATTTGATGACGTGATGACAACCGGCGCGACGGTTGAAAATTGCGCGAAAGCCTTAAGAAAATGTGGCGTCGAAAAAATTACAATATTAACAATCGCGAAAACAATTTTTGATTAACATAATGCGCTTCATTAACTACTTCCTGATCAGATCTTCATGTAACAAAATTGGCTCCGATGAGTTCGGTAATCAATATTTCTTGCACAAAAAAAACGGTAAAAGATTTGTGATTTACCAAGGCATTGCCGAACCTTCAAAAGTTCCAATGGATTGGCATATTTGGTTGCATTATATCAGCGATGTAACGCCGACTCTCAACAAATCTCATAAATTTTCTTGGCAAAAAATTCACTTGCCTAACCTCACGGGAACAAAAAATTCACACAAACCAAAAAATTCAACAAGCCAACAATATCAAGCCTGGAAACCAGAGTAAATATGAACAAAACTAGCAACTATTTTGAAATCATCGTTGGAACTTTTGTTCTTTTTTGTGCGATTTTTTTTCTCTTCAGCTCTCTCCGCAGCACTCAGGTTAGTGACACGAAAGGCTATCGCCTAATCGCTAAATTCGACAATATTGACGGCATTAACTCTGGCAGTGATGTGAAAATTTCTGGGGTAAAAGTCGGGACTGTTGAGGAGCAAATTCTCGATGAAAAAGATTTTCGCGCGGTTTTAAAAATTAACCTCAATAACTCGGTAAAATTACCATCCGACTCTTCAGCAAAAATTTCTTCCGAAGGTTTGCTTGGCTCAAAATATCTTTCGATTAGCCCTGGCGGAGATGACGAAAACCTGAAAGATGGCGAAGAAATTCAATTCACTCAATCTTCGGTGAGCTTT
>CAMBFP010000020.1 GCA_945865745.1 Rhizobium sp. Q54
AATCGTTTTTTAGTCGGGATAAAGTTGGTGGTAATTTTCATGTTTCTCATGATCGCAACTCCGCAAATCAAAACGGAAAATTTGGCAGACTTCATGCCATTTGGAGTCAATGGAATTCTGATGGGGGCCGCTGTAGTTTTTTATGCTTATATTGGTTTTGACTGCATTGCTACTGCTGCGGAGGAGTGTAAAAACCCCAAACGAGATTTGCCGATTGGAATCATCACTTCACTGTTTGTTTGCATGATTCTCTACACCTCGGTTTCTTTGGTGCTTAACGGAATTTCTCATTATTCTAGCCTCAATAATGCCGAGCCAGTTGCTAAGGCATTGCGTGAAAATGGAAGTGCCATCGGATCATCTTTGGTAGCAACGGGTGCTGTTGCTGGGATAACTTCGGTATTATTGATTTTGATTTACAGCCAATCACGAATTTTTTTCGTGATGTCGCGCGACCTCTTGCTTCCTGGTTTTTTAAGCAAGCTTCATCCTAAATTTAACACCCCACATTATTCGCTGATGTTAACCGCTTTCGTTGCTGCAACAATCGCCGGCTTTCTTCCTCTTGAGCTGCTTGGTCGGTTAGTAAGTATCGGAGCTCTCTCCTCTTTCATGGTTGTAGCTATTGGCGTGATGACCTTAAGAGTTACCGATCCAAATGCGCATCGATCATTCAAATGTCCGATGGTTAATATTACCGCTCCAATCGCGATTTTAAGCTGTGGCTATCTGCTTTATACTTTGCTTGTTCAAAGTGGATTTTGGTTCTTGATGTGGCTTTCTCTTGGCTTTGTGGTGTATTTTTCTTACGGCTATCACAAATCTCCACTAAGGAAAAAGAAGTAATTTGCTCTCAGGTCGAGCGAAGTTTAGGCCTCTAAAGTTTTATTCCCCAATTCTTGATTTACTCGGGATCGGCGGATCGATTTTTAGAAGACTTTGTTGACGATCTCGCGTTGCGGTACTGGAATTTTAATGCCGTGCTCTTGGAACTTTTTCCAAATACCAATCATCACTTCACCCTTTGGTTTCATGCGCCCTTCAACAATGTCGTTGATCCAAAAATAAAGGGTAATCTTGATGTCATGCTCGCCAAAATTAGTGACAGAACATTCAATTTCTGGGTAGCTCAAGCAACGTTGATTTTCTTTGGCGCTAGCAACCATAAGCTCGCAGGCTTGCTCCAAATCTGTGCCATGAGCAACGCCGAGAATAATTTCAATGCGGGCGCGATTGTTAGAATAAGTCCAGTTCGTTACTTTATTAATGATGAATTCCTCGTTCGGAATCATGATTTCTTTGCCATCCATCGTTTCGACTAAAGTGTAGCGGCCACCAAAATGCTTAATCGTGCCGTAAATATTTCCGTTATCGAGCTCAACAATATCACCGATCTCCACCGATTTTTCGAAAAGCAAAATAATGCCGCTGATAAAATTCGAGGCAATTTTCTGCAAACCAAACCCAATTCCGACACCGACCGCACCGCCTATTACCGCAAGAGTTGTGAGATCGACTCCAAAAGTTTTTAGCAAAACTATTAGAACAATCGCGTAGATTGTGATGTCGATGATTTTGCCAATGATGCCTTTAGTGCTTGTCTTAATTGATTTACTGCTATCGATGTAAGACCGGCTTTTGTGTCTGATTAATCCCGAAATCCAGAAGAGGGTGATCAAAACGATGACGGCTTTGATTATCAAATAAGCAGAAATTTTTACGCTACCTATTTTGAACGATAGTTCATCGAGATAGAGAATTGCTGGATCTAGCAGATCAAAAATATTTAGTAACAGAGCTGGCATCAAAAATAATCCGGCGACATTAGTGACAAAACTGCTGCCAGAAGAAATGTGCAAGAAGCGTAAAAATAAAAATAGTGTGACTAATTTTATCGTGACCAAAAAGACGATAATTTCTTTAAAAAATTTTCCGTAAATTGAAAAGCCAATAGCAATGAAAACCAGTGATAGAGCTGGATAAAGCATTGGTATCACATATCGCGTGATTAAGCGATTTGCACCTAAATCGCGCTGTAAATTTTTACTAAGAATTTTGGCGAAGAAAAATTTTCGACTAAATTTGTAGCAAAAATAAGCGAGAATGAAGCAGAGAGTTAGCGAGAGAGATTGCCAGTAGAAACTTGGACTGGAAATGGTTTGCTCAATTACTTCGAAGATTTTGTCGTAGTTCATTTTGTTTAAAATTTACCTTTCGACGCGCTCATTGTGCCTTCATTATGAGCTTGTCGAAGCAGGTTACTCCCCTTGGCCAGAGGTATATCCAGGCTTGCCGTCGAAGAGATACAAGCCTTCATATTTCACAAAATCAAATTTTTTCTCGTTTAGAATCGAGAGCATTTCGATGATGTCTTGATGCGAAATTTTCTTAGTTGCGTCGATGATTTCGTTGCTTGATTTACCAGTGATTCCCTTGCCGATAAAACGCAAAACAGTTAAGCCTTTTGAATAGTTAGGCATCATGTATTGATCGAGAAGAGGCCAGAGTAGAAGACCTTTCGCGCTGATCATTTTTACTTCTAATTTTTCACTCTCCATCTGCTTTAGAACATCAAGCAAATCGGAAAATTCTTTTGGCCAATCGAGAAATAAATCAAAGCCGATTAGCGATTTTATTTCAAGCTGTTGATTGCTAACTGTCGGTTTGTTTTCAGCTTGCTTAGGGCTTACTACTAACTCTGCTAACTGGCTTGGTTTTTTACCTAAATTATCAATCACCGCAGCGGTAAATTCTTTCGTTCCAACTTTCTTTTTACTGGTCGCGGCATTGTAAATATCGGCAGTGTGAATGCCGTCCTCGATTGTTTTGTAGAGAGCGTTTCTGATTTTAATCGCCACCTCATTTTGACCGAGGTGAACTAACATCATTACCGCGGCGTGAATCAAGCCAGTTGGATTAGCAATATCTTGCCCAGCTATGTCTGGCGCGGATCCATGTATTGCTTCAAACATGGCATAATCTTTGCCGATATTTGCCGATCCGGCTAGGCCCACAGAGCCAGAGGTTTCAGCGACTACGTCAGAAATAATATCGCCGTAAAGATTCATCGTTACAATCACGTCAAAAATTTCTGGCTTAGCGGCAAGGCGCGCAGTTCCTATGTCTATGATGTAGTGATCATTTTTAATTTCGGGATATTCCTTCGCGATTTCGTCAAAAACTTTATGAAAAGTACCGTCGGTCATTTTCATAATATTATCCTTGGAAAAACAGCTTACCTTCTTGCGATTATTGGCGAGGGCATATTCAAAAGCGTAACGAACAATTTTTTCACAACCCTCGCGAGTCACGAGCTTTAAGCACTCGTAAGTTTGATCGGTTTGGCGATATTCAATTCCAGCGTAGAGATCCTCTTCATTTTCACGGACGATAACCACATCCATCTTTGGAAATTTTGTAGTGATGAAAGGATGAAATGACGAGATAGGACGAACATTGGCGAAGAGTCCTAATTTTTTGCGTAGAGTCACATTTAGACTTTTGTAACCACCGCCTTGCGGAGTAGTAATTGGCGCTTTGAGCAAAACACGAGTGCTATTCAAATTCTCAAAAGCCGATGGCATCAAGCCAGAGTTGAAGCCTTTTTCATAAATATTTTTACCAACTTCGATGATGTTGATTTCAATATTTGAGCCGGCCTCACGCAAAATTTCTAAAGTGCTGTCCATGATTTCCGGACCAATGCCATCTCCGTAAGCAACCGTGATTTGTTTCGTCATTTTAGATTTTGATTTTAGGTTTCTGATTTGCCGATCTTTCTAAGCACAACATTCAATCATGCAATTCGACGCACTAGAAATCCAAAAAATTATTGAAGAAAAACGCCTGATTTTTGGTAAAAAAATCGAAGAATTTTTGATGAAAAAATTAATCAGATTTTTTGCTTTTTGTGGCAAGGTTTTTGCGGCTAAACCCACTGCTTTAGTTGGCTCGATAATCATCATTGCAGCAAGTATTTTAGCTCAATCATCTCGTGACTTAGGGCATGATTCTGCAACCTATTTAGAAATCGCCGAAAAGATGCTTGCTGGCGGTAAATATTATTACGATTTCTTCGAGTCTAATTTGCCGCTGAATTTTTTGCTGACGATGATTCCAGTTTTATTGGCTAAGTTTTTTGATTTTAACCAAATCGCTAGCGCAGAAATTTTCTGGAATTTGCTTGGAATTCTATCGATTTATTCTTCGAATCGAATTCTTCTCAGATCAGAATTTGCAAAGGATACCGCTGTTTTAAATTTAATCATTCTTACTTTTGCCGCCGGATTTTTCTGGCGTGTTTTTACTCTGCAGTTCAATGAATTTGGCACCAAAACAACATACCTACTTGCGGTTGTTCTTCCTTATATTTCTTATCATTTACTCGATGAAGCAAATCTCAAAAAATCTGATCAGATTTTAATCGGCATTTTAGCCGCTTTGCTTTTCTGTCTTAAGCCACATTACGGGATTTTTGTTATCACTTTTGAGTTGGCAAAAATGCTTAAATTGCGCAGTTTTTTCTCTGTTTTTTGCTTAAGAAATTACGTTACTTTGGCGCTGCTGATTTGTTATTTATCAGCTCTTTTTCGATTCTTTCCTGACTATATCAGCAATATTTCAAATATTGCTTCAGCTTACTACGGCAGTTCTCCCAATCGCACCCTTTACGCATTTACCCGCGATCTATTCCCGATTTTTTTGCCAATAATTCTCTGCTTCGATTTATTAAAAAAAGAAGAGATTGCGCGCCGTTTATTTTTACCAATCTGCGCTGCTGCTTTTTTAGTATTGTTAGAATTGATCGGCGGACTTGATCAACGCTTTGTTTTCTATTCTTTATCTCTGCCGCTGATTGCTTTGACGATTCTTTTTTTATGCAGAAATCATTTTGTTAATTGGCGTCGTGACGGATTTATTTTGGCTTCAATTTTATTGTTACCACAATTTGATCCGCAAAGCACCTTCTTCGTTTTAACAAATGTTTCGTGTTTTTGGATGATATTTCTTCCGATTATTTGGAAGAAAATTAATCGCGTCGAAAAGCTTTGTTTCATTACTCTTGCGCCACTTACGTTTCTTTCGTTGCTCAACTCAGATTTAGTGGGAATCTCCCTTGCAGTTTCGATAATTATTCTGGTTTTCATTTTGTTTTTGGGTCAGAAATTTTATCAGAAGAAAGAACTGTCGCGACTCTCTGCATGCTCAGTTTTTTTGGTTTTGTCTTACTTAATTAGTCTTCACGTTGCATCAATTTTTGATCTAAGAACCTATCACGAATATCATCAATTCAGCTCGCCAACTCATTTTACTTCAGAGATAGTTAAGGTGATTAAGCATTACAGCAATAAAGACGAATCGGTTGTTTCTATCTCCCCAGGAATTCCAGGAACTTATCCCATGATTAGATATGCTGGTAAAAAAAATGAACTTCCCTTCTTGCATTATGGATCTCTTTTTGAACAGATTGACGGTAACAATAAAACTGATTCAGAATACGTAATGTCTAGGCTGAAAGAGCAATTAAAATCTCCGAATAATAAATTAGTTTTTGTCGAAATCTGGCGCCAGATGGATGATAAAAAATGCTCAATTAAGTTTCTCGAATATTATTTCCGCGATGCAGAATTCAAAAAAATATTTTTAGAGAATTATGTTTTTCTTACTCGAATTACCGAGATAACTAAACTATCGGGAGGCCAAGATGAAATTGATCGCGATGCGGAAGTTTACATTAGAAAATAAATCACTTTTTATCCCATGTGCAGCGATTTTTTTGCTCAGCATTTTCTTGCGTTCTCTGATCGATATTGGTCCAGACACCGGAATTTATTTGAGTCTCGGCAAAAAAGTCGCGGAAGGAAAAAGATATTATTACGACTTTTTTGAGAGCAATTTTCCGATCTCGTTTTATTTTTACGCCCTCGAATATCGACTTTCCACACTGCTTCATATTGATCCAATCATCACTTCTGAAATCGTCATTAATCTACTCGCTTTAGCGTCAATTTCTTGGTCGGCAAAAATTCTGGCGCAAAGCGAAATTTATCAAAATAGAGCGCATTACAATCTGATCATCATCGGATATTTTTTGGGATTTTTTCTGCGACCGCTTGCCTTACAAATGGGCGAATTTGGGACGAAAACCAGCTTTCTGCTTTTGTTATTATTTCCCTATATTTCTTACTCATTTCCACGGCGATTAAGTTTTTCTAAGAAAGATTTAATCGCTCGCGGATGTTTGATTGGCCTGATGCCGTGCTTCAAACCTCATTACTTAATTTTTCCGCTAGTAATTGAGTTTTATAAATTTTGGCAAAAGAAATCCGTTAGTTTTTTCTTCGAATTTGACAAGTTGCTCGCTGTGCTGATCTACACATCCTACTTATTTTGGATGCTAAAATTCATGCCAGAATTTTTTGAATTTATGGTGCCGATGTGGGCAAAGATTTACGGTTCTTACGAAGATAATGCGATTTTTTTAAGAAATTTTTTACGATTAATTGCTGCCCATATCGGGCCTTTTGTTTTTAGTTTTTTGATTTTTTCACGCTTAAAACCAGATGAGAATGACAAGATTTTGCTGCTTTTTTTCTCTGCATCTCTGCTGCTCTTCATTCTAGAGAATGCGATGACGATCGACCAATCGGTAATTTTCTACGCCGTTAGCGCCATCTGTGTTTTGAAGTTTACTTCCGACTTGATCGCCTCAAGAAAAATAATTTTTTCTGAGAATAAATTTATCATCATCTTACTGATTTTTTTCCCTCTTTTTGATTTGGGAATTTTCCCTGTGGCAATTTTTGGCTTAAGTGGATTCGCCAGCTCTTGGTGGCTTATTGCGCCGATTATTTTGATTCGTCATCCAAGAATCTTACTGATTTACTCGGTGCTACTTTTCTTAGCTGTGATGCTGATTAAGTATTACGGTGCTTGGCCTTATATCGCATTTAATCTCACTGCCTTGTTCGGGATTTTGTTTTTTTATGAGAGAAAAATTTATGCAAAAATTTCTGAAAAATTCTCAGTTTTTTCCATTTTTTTAATTATCGCTTCGATCTCGAGTTTGTTTCATCTTTATCTTTATAGCGCGGTTGAGTCGATGGCTCACAAAGATAATTATAGCTTCCCCAACAAGATGTCAGACATGATTAATTATTATGCTAAAGAATTTGCGCCGGCAAAAGAGGATGGAATATTAATGATTTCAGAGGGTAATGGTTTTAATTTTTCACGATTAAATTATTTGGGTAAAGAGAATCGTCAGAAATTCCACATTGCTTCTATGATGGCTAATTTTGGACCTGCTGGCAATAGCTCAATGTTTAGCATCGAGAATCGAGATAGAATTTTTGTTAGTTATTATCTTTTTGATGACATCAGGGCCACGTTAAAAAATCCGCAGACTAAAATAGTTTTAGTCAACAATGCTACAGACCTTTTCTACAAGAGCGAGAGCTGTCTTATTGGCGCATTGGAATATTATTTTCTCGATCAGAGTTTTAGAAAATTTTTCCTCAAAAATTTTCGTTTCGAAAATCACGTGATCATTAATCATGAGGTTGAGGTGATGAAAAATATTCCGCTTATTACTGGAGTGAAGCCGAGTATTTTTGACCAAGTTACCAAATCAAAAAAACAGGTTTTGCATGATTTTGAAATCTATGTTCGCAAATAAAAAAATTATTTCTCTACTTGTCGGGGCTTTTGCTGCATTTGCTTTCGCGCCATTTCACTTTTTTCCAGCGGCAATAATTTCCTTTTCGGTTTTTTATTTTTTGCTCGAGAAAATTGAGAAGAAAAAAGAAGTTTTTTGGCTGGGATTTGCTTTCGGATTCGGACATTTTCTTGCTGGAATTTATTGGATTTCCATCTCACTTCTTGTTGATGCTAAGCAATTTGCCTGGCTAATTCCCTTCGCGCTGACTTTGATTCCATCAGCTCTAGCTCTTTATGTGGCGCTTTTTGCGCTCACTTACAAGTTTTTGATTGGTAAATTTAATCTAAAAATAACTTACCAAAAAATTCTTCTATTTGCTCTCTGCTGGCTATTATTTGAGGTGTTGCGCTCAAATCTTTTTTCAGGATTTCCGTGGAATTTACTCGGCTATATTTGGCTATTCGATATTCATTTTGCACAGCTTGCTTCGGTTTTTGGCGTCTACGGACTCACCATTTTTGCAGTACTGGTTTCGTTATTGCCGATTTTATTTTTGCAAAAAAAATCTTCGCGTGGAGACAAAATTTTTGCCGGAATAATCGTTACTTTTTTATGCGGAAATTTGCTTTTTGCACATTTTTATATCGACGAGACAAAAATTGTTAATGATCACGAATCAAAGATTCGCCTAGTTCAATCCAATGTTAAACAAGAGTTGAAATGGGATGAGCGCGAGAAATTAAAAGATTTTTTTCGTCAGATCGAGCTCACTAACGCAGAAAATTCAAAAAATATTAAAGCGGTGATCTGGTCGGAAACATCTGTGCCTTACGTAATTGACGACAATCCAATTTTAATTGCCCATCTACTTAAAGCAGTGCCAGAGAATGCCGTGTTAATTACTGGTGGATTGAGGCTAGAGAAGAAGAATGTTTGGAACAGTATTTTTGTAATTAATGAGAGAGGCGTTTTGGAGCATTACGACAAGCATCACCTTGTTCCATTTGGTGAGTACGTTCCCTTGCAGGAATTATTGTCATCTTTATTCCTAGGAAATGTCGTTGATGGTATTACTGGAGGTGGAGTTGGATTCAGCTCTGGTGAAGGTCCGAAGACTTTAATAACAGAGAATTTTTCCTTTTCTCCTCTGGTTTGTTATGAAGTAATTTTTTCTGATGAGGTGTTGGATAGAAACAATCTTCCGGATATGTTTGTTAACCTGACCAATGATGCATGGTTTGGAAATAGTAGTGGACCTTACCAACATTTTGACATGTCCAAAATGCGCGCAATCGAATATGGAATTCCATTAATTCGCGTAGCAAATACTGGTATTACAGCTCTGGTTGATCCATTTGGTCGAGTCGCTAAACAAATCGATTTGAATCAAACTGGGACGATTGATGTCGATCTAATTAAAAATTCTAGAACTACTATTTACGCAACCTATTGCTACCTGCCACTGCTTTTGTTACTTGCAGCCATGCTTTGCTTCTTAACATTTTCATCACACACACAATGGAAATTAGAAAAATTACCCCGATCGATAAACACATCTCCAAAAAATTAAGGCAGTTTCGTCGTGCTGCTGGCATCAGTCAAAAAAAACTTGGAGAGCTTACTAATATTAGTTTTCAGCAAATTCAGAAATACGAAAAAGCCCAGAACCGTATTTCATCGAGTAAGTTATTTGAATTTTCTCAGTTGTTGAAGCAGCCAATCTCGGGCTTTTTTTACTATCTCGAATCAGACCGCGGTCACTACGGTTATGATTTTAAAAGCGAGAACCAACTGTTGAGGGATGTGAAAGATGGCGATAAAGAGCTGCTTCCATTAATTCGCTCTTTTAAGCGCATCGAAAATAGTCAAATAAAAAAATATTTACTGTCACTCATCGTCTCAATTTCCAAGCCGCAAAATAAAAAGATCAAACTCTAAGAGATCTTCTTTTTGATCAATTAACTTTCGAATGAAGTTAGTGACTTGACGGGGAAGTGATTACGTTCTGGTTTGACCTCGGCAACATTCTTCTTTTTGCGACGACGACGACGGTCGCGTTTAACTTTGCGAACCTTGGTAGAATCGACAACGAGTCGATGCTTGATGTGTGAATCAACTATTTCTTCGAATTCTTTTGCGTGACCAGAAAAGAAATGATCAGCGCCATGAACCATTTGATAAACTACGGAAGCGCCATCTCTTGCTGCAAGTTTTTCAGATAATTTTGCTGAATCTGCTTCTTTAGTGATTTCATCTTTTCCACCTTGAACTATTAGGCCGGAAGATGTGCAGGGCACGATGAAATTAAAATCATATTTTGTAGCTGGCGGAGCGGCAAGAATGTAATTTTCAAATTCTGGCCTACGCATTACAAGCTGTAGAGCAATCCATGAACCAAAGGAAAAGCCACCAATCCAATATTCAGTAGCTTCCATATTTTGATCGTGAAGCCAATTTGTAGCGGCTGTAGCGTCTAGAAGTTCGCCGAGCCCATTGTCAAACTTTCCTTCTGATCTGCCGACGCCACGAAAATTTATGCGCAAAACAGAGAATCCGTTAGAGACAAAAGTTTTGTAAATGTTGTAAGTGATTTTGTTATTCATGGTGCCGCCATGAAGTGGGTGAGGGTGCAGCACCAAAGCTACCGGAGCTTTGGGGTTAATGTTCTGATGATAACGCCCTTCAATTCTTCCAGCGGGGCCACTAATGATTACTTCAGGCATTAGTTAGTTTTGTCCCATTGCACTGGTTTTTGTTCCCCATCTACAACCAACTGGTTTGAACCGGCATATTTTGCCGCCATGTATTTGCCGTGTCCGGCATGAACTCCGTAGTAATAAACTGGCTCGATTTCCTTGTCGTTAAATTTTCTTTTAGCGACGTTCTTAACGCGATTCTTCGGATTGTTCTTAGTACCCATTGCTTTAGCGAGATTTTTTAAGTTGGAAAAAAATGAAGGGCGCGCAAAGTAAGAATCAATCCTCCAAAATCAAGTTTTAAAAAATGCCTAAATTCAACCGCTTAAAAGATTGTGTTGTTACCAATAAAAACGTGGTCATTCGCGTAGATATCAATGTTCCGATGAGTAACGGAAAAATCGATGACGACACTCGAATTAAAGCCGTAATTCCAACGCTTAAATATCTCGCTGAAAACAAAGCAAAAGTGATCGTGATTTCGCATTTTGGTCGTCCAGAAGGAATGGTAGATCCTTCAATGTCAATCAAACCTTTAGTTGCTCACGTTCAGGAATTGCTTGGCTCAATCAAGGTTAGTTTTGTTGATGATTGTATTGGCGAGAAAGTAATAAAAGCCGTTGAAGCCATGAATTACGGAGAGGTAATCATGTTAGAAAATCTACGCTTTTACAAACAAGAAACCAAAAACGATCCAGAATTTTCGCGTAAATTAGCAAGTCTTGGAAATCTCTACGTGAATGACGCATTTTCTTGTTCACACCGCGCCCATGCTTCGATCACAGGTATTCCGGCGATCTTAAAATCAGCTGCTGGATTTTTGATGGAAGAAGAATTGGACGGCCTAACTAATCATTTAGAAAATGCCAAAAAACCGATGATGGCAGTTGTTGGTGGAGCAAAAGTTTCGACAAAATTAGATTTGCTAAACTCACTCTCAAAAAAAGCGCAAACCATTGTGGTTGGTGGCGGTATGGCCAATACATTTCTTTACGCTTTGGGAAAAAATATTGGAAAATCTCTGTGTGAAAAAGATCTAAAAGAAACGGCTTTAGAAATTCTGAAAAGTGTGCGAGTTCTTCTTCCGACCGATGTTGTTGTTGCCAAAAAATTCCAACAAAATGCGCCGTGCCGAACCGTTTTGGTTGATGAAGTTGCTGATGACGAAATGATTCTAGACATCGGTGCGGCAAGCATTGCGAAGATTGCTGACGAGCTAGCGAAGCATCAAACTTTAGTTTGGAATGGACCACTCGGCGCTTTCGAAATTAAACCTTTTAACATCGGAACTGAAAGTTTTGCACGTACTGCGGCAGATCTTACTGAAGCTGGAAAATTAATTTCGGTTTCTGGCGGCGGAGATTCTGTTTCTGCTCTTAACTCAATTGGTTTAGCAGAAAAATTTACTTACATCTCAACTGCTGGCGGAGCTTTTCTTGAATGGTTAGAGGGTAAGGATTTGCCAGGAGTAGCGGCACTTTCTATTCCTCATTCATAATCAGAGTTCTTTCTTCACTGGTCTCCAAATCTTTGACCTGAATTCTTGTCCCACCCGCGATCGATTCCATGAATAAAACTTTTACAGTGCAATAATTGTCGATTTTGGAATCGTAAAATTGAATCACCAAACCTTCTCGCACCAGGTTTCCTTCGCCGATTTCAATTCCGGCTTTATTGTCGAAATCGTATCCGTTCCAGGCTAGTGTTGGCTTAATGGTAAGAAAAAAAATTGCTGCGATAGTAAGAAGTAGTGGTGTAGTTTTCATGGTTGACTTTTGTTGGTGTTGTGAATTTGATGCGCGCCCCTTTCGCAGGGGAAGGTAGTAAGATTTTGCTACATTACTTACTTTCAAGAAATTTTATTCGGGGCGTAGCGCAGTCTGGCTAGCGCACCTGGTTTGGGACCAGGGGGTCGGGAGTTCGAATCTCTCCGCCCCGACCAAAATTTCTGCTAAGCCGATCGTTTGAGGCGAGCTTTCTCTACAATTCTTGATCGAAGTATTTTTTACGCCTCGCCAAGATGTCGTAAATACACCGCGGCCTAGTTAGCCTAGCGAAATTTTCCTGCCCAGAATTAATCTCAAAGAAGTTTGCGATTACAGATTCCCTGCGACCCTTGCTGACGCTGCTGTTAAAGTTGATAAAAAATTCTCCAAATCAAAATTTCTAAAAAATTTTTTAAAATAAATCTGGGCTAAGAAAGAGCCCAAGCAAAGAATGCGCGAAAATATGATTAAGCGCGCTTTACGAACTTTGCTCAAAAAAGGTGATGAGTCAGCGCTGAAGCCAATCGACATCGATTGTAATAATCTGTCAAAAAAATTTATGATCGAAAACTTTTCTTTACAAAAAGAGTCGGTAAAAATTTC
>CAMBFP010000021.1 GCA_945865745.1 Rhizobium sp. Q54
AGCATCCATCAAAGCAAGTGAAGCTCCACAAACTGATGCCATTGAAGATGAACCATTCGATTCAGTGATTTCAGAAACAACACGAGCAGCGTAAGTAAAAGCTTCGCCAGTTGGGAAAACTGGATTCAATGCTCTCCAAGCTAATTTACCGTGACCAATTTCACGACGTCCTGGAGCTCTCAACTGACCAACTTCACCAACTGAATAAGGAGGGAAATTGTAGTGAAGCATGAAAGATTCTTCGGTCATGCCTAGATCAAGATTTTCGATCATTTGTTTGTCTTTGCCAGTCGCGCCAAGAGTTGTGGTAACAAGAGCTTGGGTTTCGCCACGAGTGAAAAGAGCAGAACCATGAACTTGTGGAAGCAATCCAGTTTCGATTTCGATGCGACGAATATCGGTTGATGAACGACCATCAATTCTTTTGCCAGTTTTCAAAACGTCATTGCGCACAAGTTCTTGTGACAGTTGTTTGAAGAGTGATTTCACTTTATTCGCATCAACAGTTTCGTTGATGAATTTAGCTTTAATTTCGCCGAAGATTTGGTCTAAATCAGTTGAGCGAGCTTGTTTTTCTTGCTTCTTGTAAGCGAGCACTAGGCGATCACCGATGAAGCTTGCGATGTCATTTTTAAGCGCAGCATTATCATCTTTTTTTACTTCGATTTTCTTCTTACCACATTCGGCAACAAGTTCGTGAATCATTGCAATGATTGGCTGGAATGATTGGTGAGCAAAAGTTACTGCTTCCAACATTTGAGCTTCAGAAAGTTCTTTTGCTTCTGATTCAACCATAAGAACAGATGATGCTGTACCAGAAACAACTAGGTCTAGAGAGCCAGCTTTAATTTCTTCGTTGCTTGGGTTAAGGATGAATTCACCGTTAATTAGACCAACTCTTGCCGCAGCAATTGGCTCAAGAAATGGAGCTTCAGAAATTGCTAGAGCAGCAGAGGCGCCGATTAAAGCAGCGATGTCTGGGGTGCAAGTTGGATCGTAAGAAAGTACGGTACAAACTACGTTTACATCATTGTAAAAGTTAGAAGGGAAAAGTGGACGGATTGGACGATCAATCAAACGAGAAGTTAGAGTAGCGGTATCAGATGGCTTAGTTTCGCGCTTAAAGAATCCTCCTGGAATCTTTCCGGCAGCATAAGATTTTTCGAGATAGTTTACGGTAAGTGGGAAGAAGTCCGCACCTTCCATTGCTTTGCTCGCAACAGTTACTGCGCAAAGAATTGTGGTGTTGCCGTATTTTACTACTACTGAGCCACTGGCTTGGCGAGCGATTTTACCAGTCTCTAGGGAAAGGATTTTTCCGTTCCAATTAATTTCTTTTTTGACGATATTGAACATAGTTTCGGACATAGTTTCAGCTTTTTAAGTTAGGGTTGAGATAGTTTATTTATTTAATCTGCAGCAACACGGACGTGTTATTACTTCAATGATCGCAGCACGGCGTAAAAAATACGCGAACTAACGAGAGAAATTACTTACGAATATCGAGTTTTTTGATAAGAACTTCGTAGCGCTTAACGTCAGAAGCCTTGAGGTAATCAAGCAATCTTCTTCTTTTTCCTACCAAGATAAGCAGACCACGACGTGAAGAAAAATCTTTTTTGTGAGTCTTGAGATGCTCGGTTAAATTGTTTAATTGTTTGGTGATGATGGCGCTTTGCACCTCAACTGAACCGCTGTCATTCTTAACTGTAGCGAATTCAGCGATAACTTCTTTTTTTGATTTGTTCAAAAGAGACATTTTTTATTTCTTGAAATTTTTAAGGAGATCTAAACCACTAGAGACATACCTGCCATGAACTGCAGCGAGCCATCTGAAAAACGGGACGGGTAATTAGTGGCCAATTTTAAAGCGTCAAGCTGAATTGTTTTTTCATAAAGAAAATCTCCGACCTGAAGACGAGTTAATTTAGAAACATATCCGCAAACGCCAACTCGCTTGCAGAGATCGCGAGCCAAGGAGCGAACATAGGTTCCCTTACCACATTCCATTTCAAGTTCTGCATAGTCGTGATTATTCACGATTAATTTTAGTGAATAAATTTCCACTGCGCGCGGCAAAATTTCAAATGAGATTTCTCGTCTGGCTAATTTATAGGCGCGCTTTCCATTAATTTTAACCGCCGAAAAACGCGAAGGAGATTGTAAAATTTTTCCGATAAAAACTGGTAAGGCAGAAATTATTTCTTCAGTACTTGGCCTTGCTAAACTATATTCCACGCACTTTCCCTTAATATCGTCTGTGTCACGAAATTCACCAAAAGAGATCCGAAAAAAATATTTTTTCCGCATCGCCATTAATTTTCCCGAAGTTTTTGTTGCTTTGTTTAAAGCAACCGGAAGTACGCCACAAGCAAATGGATCAAGGGATCCGGCATGTCCAACTTTTTTTGCTTTGGTAATTTTTTTAACAATCGTAACAACTTGTGCCGAGGAAATTCCGGCAGGTTTGTTAATATTGAGCCAAAGATTTTGATCGCTCAACACTAGATCTTGGTTTCTTCGATCAACTTCTTTACCGCCTCAACTGAGCGGTTAAACATTGTGAGCTCGCTAGTGTTAAGTTTAATTTCAACAATTTTTTCAACGCCATCTTTACCGATGATTGCTGGAACGCCGATATAGAGGCCTTTAACGCCATACTCGCCGTTAAGATTTGCCGCCACTGGAAGAATTCTTTTGCGATCGAATAAGTAACTCTCAGCCATTGTGATTGCTGATGTTGCTGGTGCATAAAAAGCTGAACCTGTTCCGAGTAATTTTACAATTTCTGCGCCGCCATCTCGAGTGCGTTGCACAATTTCTTCAATTTTAGTTTTTGTAGTCCAACCCATTTCGATCAGGTCAGGAATTGGAATGCCGCCAACTGAAGAGTAACGAATTAATGGAACCATTGTGTCGCCATGTCCGCCCAAAACACAGGAATTTACGTTATCAACTGACACGCCAAATTCGCGCGCCAAAAAAAGTGACATGCGTGATGAATCTAGCACTCCAGCCATTCCAACAACTTTATTTGTTGGCAGGCCAGAAACTTTTTGCATCACGTAAACCATTGCATCAAGAGGGTTGGTAATGACGATCACAAACGCATTTGGCGCATATTCTTTAATTCCTTCCGCAACTGTTTTGATGATCGAAGTATTGGTTGCCATCAAATCGTCGCGACTCATGCCGGGCTTGCGCGCAATGCCAGCAGTAACAATCACAACATCCGCACCAGCGATATCGGCGTAATTGCTTGTACCAGTGAAACTCGCGTCGAAATTCTCAACCACTGAAGATTGCTCCAAATCAAGCGCCTTACCCTTCGCCACGCCTTCATTCACATCAAGAATTACCACATCACCCAAATTTTTTAAACCAGCAAGATGTGCTAAAGTGCCACCAATATTGCCCGCACCAACTAGGGCGACTTTGTTTCTCTTAGTCATGATTATGAAATTAAAGTTAGAATTTTTCTGGAAATTTCTTCGACGGTTTGCGTCCCGTCAATTACTCTGATGCGCGGATTATTTTTTGCCAAATGTAAAAATCCGTCACGTGTTTTTTGATGAAAATCTTGGCCGAGTTTCTCGTAACGATTATTTTCCGCCCTACCCTCAATCCTTGCGAATGCCGCTTCGACAGGAACATCGATTAAGAAAGTAATGTCTGGCGCAAAATCACCGAGAGTCATTTTTCTTACTTCATCAATCAGCTTAACATCTAGTCCAAAAGCATTGCCTTGGTAAGCGTAAGTTGAGTCAAAAAAGCGATCTGAAATCACAATTTTATTCTGTTTTAATGCCGGCTTTATCAGCTTTTCAACATGCTCAAGACGCGCTGCGAAATTTAAAAATAATTCAGTTTTTGCTTCGAGCTTAGCAATTTTTTCATCAATTAAAATTTCACGAATCTTCTCGCCAGCTACTGTTCCGCCTGGCTCGCGCGTTAGAATTGATCCAAAAAAAAATTCATGTAATTTTCTTGCCTGCGTTGATTTTCCGCATCCCTCGATGCCTTCAAAAGTGATAAATTTCATACTAACATCAACACTCGTGCCTTGTTCAAACATTCTTGATATTCCGATTGTGGATCAGAATCGAACACAACTCCCGCTCCAGTTTGCAAATGAATATGACCATCTTTGATCAATGCCGATCTCAGAGTGATGCAGGTTTCCATATCGCCATTACTAGCAAAATATCCAACGCATCCGGCATAAAAACTGCGCCGAACTTTTTCCATTTCTTCGATGATTTCCATCGCGCGAATTTTTGGCGCACCAGAAACTGTGCCCGCTGGAAATCCAGCTATTAGAGCATCAAGGGCATCAAATTCATCGCGCAAAATTCCCTCAACATTAGAAGAGATATGCATCACGTGCGAATAATTCTCTACGATCATTTTTTCGGTAACCACTACGGATCCTGGAGCGGAAACGCTTCCAACATCATGCCTACCGAGATCAATTAACATCAGGTGTTCAGCGACTTCTTTTTCGTCATTCAAAAGTTCGACAGCAATTTGTTTGTCTTCTGCTTCATTTTTTCCACGTTTGCGAGTTCCGGCGAGTGGACGGATGGTAATTTTTTTATTTTTTAAAGAGACCATGATCTCAGGACTAGAGCCGGTCAAAACAAAATCATCAAACTTCAAATAAAATAAAAATGGCGAAGGATTGATTAAGCGAAGTGAGCGGTAAAAAGAAAATTCATCAAAATTTTTATCGCATTTTGCGGTGAATCTTTGTGAAGGCAAAACCTGAAAAATATCACCGTCAGTGATGTATTTTTTAGCACGATTAACCATCTGACAATATTCTTCTTCCGAGCAATTCGAAGAAAAGTCGAGATTGTTTTTGAGTAGAACTGGCGCTGAGTCGTAAGGCTTAACTAAAATATTTTCGATTCCCTCAATTCTAGAAATTACTTCTGAATATTTTTGCTCGGAAAAAATCGGCGCGCAGATCAATGCGCAATCAAAAAGACTGTCAAAAACGACAATGATTTGCGGACGAATAAAGATGCTGTCGGGAATTTTTATTTCATCGGGAAGATTGCGATCGGAAATTTTTTCCATCAGGCGGATCATGTCGTAGCCCATGTAACCAAAGATCCCCGAGCACATCATCGGCAAAGAAGAAAGACCGTGGGTCATGTCATCCCAATTGATTTGGGAATCTTTAATTAAGTGCCGCAAATTATTTAAAGGAGAGCCAATCTCTTCGCGATCATCACGAAATGATTTTTCACCAACACATCGCCAAATAAGATCTGGCATACATCCAAGAACCGAGAAGCGACCTTTGTGACTTCCCTTCTCAACTGACTCAAACAAAAAATGATGCTCAGAAAAATGCTGAGAAATCTTCATCAGAGCTAAAACTGGCGTGATGATATCGGCAGGAATTTTTTTGAACAAAACCGTGCGCCCAGACTTTTTGAGCACGGAATCAAATTCGGTTTCGTTCAAATTATAGCTCACTATTTCTCCTCTTGCTTAGCAAAAATCTTTTCGTTGGTTTTTACTGGATAGCGTGCGAGTAGGTAAGTGTTGTAATCACTCATTACTTCTTTTCTGAATTCTTCTGCAGATTGCTTTTTGGCCTGCTCGAGTTGAGTCGAATTCACCGCAGATTTTTTAATCTCGCGCAAAACTCCAATCACAAATTCATTTTCTCCTTTAGCTTCTATTGGCGTGGCCTGATCAACATCAATTGCGAATAAATCTTTCATAAATTGATCTTGGTAAGGCACTTGTTGACCTTGGAAATTCAGGTAAAGAACACGCTGAAATTCGCGAGCCTTGTCAAATTTAATGCGATATCTTGCAGCGATCTTTGCTGCTTCATTTGGATTTTGCTTTATCTCCTCTCCAATCTTGCGAGCCAACTCACCCAAAGACTCTCTAAGCTTAACCACGATTAAATCCGCAACAACTCTACTCTTAATTTCTACCAGTTCGAGCTGTTTAGAAGGCAGAATCTCTTCTACTTCTACCGCATAAAATCCTTCTGAGTTTTTAGCATAGAAAACTTTTGAGGTTTGCTTTGCTTTTAATGCAAAAGCATTTTTAGCAAAATTTTCGAAAGCCTTGATTTCAGCAACCTCTTCGCTTTTTTCATTTTTACTATTTTCATCAATCATAACCGGTGTCGTACTAACCTTTAGACCAAATTTCTTTGCTACTTCTGCAAGTGAATTACTCGTCAAAAGCAGGTCGTCAATTGCTGAGATTTTTTCCTGCAGAACTTTTTCTGTTCTGCCTTCTGCCATCTTTTGCTTAATGCCATTTTTAACTTCTGAAAAAGAAATTAATTGTGGCTGCACGATCTCGTTAAGTAAAAAAACATGAAAGCCGAGAGGACTTGTAACTACTGGACTATTTTCATTTACAGCTAGTTTAAAAATTGGCTCAGAGATTTGTGGGATAAGATCTTTTTGCGAAACTTTAGAAAGGGTAATCGCTTTTAAATCCTTCTTGGCCAACTCCTTTGCTAATTTTTCAAATTCATTTTTAGCCTTTGATTTGTTGGTCTTGGCAAACTCTTCAAATTTTTGTAAGAAATTTTTTGCCTCGATTTCTTTTTCAAAAACTACGTGATAAAAACTACGTTTTTCTGGCCTGGTATATTGCTCTTTACCCTTCTCATATTCAGCGAAAATTTCTTGATCAGAAATTTGTAAATCCTTTATAAAATCTTTTTTAGAAAAGCTCAAATAAGCAACTTTACGACGCTCAGGCAAGACATATTGGGCCTGATTTTCTGTGAAGAATTTTTGTAATTCCTCTTCACTTGGCTTGGCAATATTTCCAGCATTTTTGGATGAGATTGTAATTACATCAGCAACGCGTCTTTCTTGTTTAAAATTTTCAACTTCAGCAATCACTAAATCACTCATCGGAGCACTAATGGCGATTGATTGCAAGATCATGGTTGCAGCAACTCCATTAGCAATTTCAGTTACATATCTCTCTTCATTCAAACCGTTTTTTTTGAGAAATGCTTCGAATTTTTTACGATCAAATTTTCCATCTTCATTCTTGAAACTTGGATCTCTAGCAATCGATTCAAGAATAATTTTTTTGCTTGCCGACACATCGAAATCACCCGCCAACTTTTTTATCATCACTTGATTAACTAGGCGCCCGAGTACGTCTGACTTGAAACGTTCAGATTCAAGATATTTCAAAGCCTCTTCACTTTTGTTGCTTGAGGCGAGAATAACTTCACGATCAGCGCGCAAAGCAGAATTGAATTGGCCATAACCAACTGTGTCGCCGCCAATTTTTGCTACCCAAGTATTCGGGCTACCAAGAATAAAACTACTGACGCCAAACAGTACAAAGCTTAGAGCTACAAAGGCTAAGATGATTTTAAAAAAAATACTTTTAGCGAGTTTGCGGAAGAAAAACATGGAAATTTGATTTAAATTTTGACCTAGAAATAGCGACACCTTAAATAGTCATTCTTAAATCATAAATCATAAATTTCAGAATGATCATAGTTCAAAAATTTGGGGGCACTTCGGTCGGCGATATTTCTCGCATTAAGAATGTCGCAAAAAAAGTTAAGGCTGAGCTCGACAAAAAAAACAAGGTAATTGTCGTTGTTTCGGCAATGTCCGGCGTGACCAATCAACTTGTTGATTACTGCAACCAAGTTTCGTCTCTAACCGAAGATATTTCACTTAGTGAATATGATTCCGTGATTGCCACTGGCGAGCAAGTTACCTGTGGATTGCTCGCGCTCGAACTGCAATCAATAGGCTACAAAGCTAGATCACTCTTGGGATGGCAGATTTCAATTAAAACAGATTCTATCCACAGCAAGGCGCGCATCGATTCAATCGATGGTGATTATTTGCTTGGCCTGCTCAATGAATTTGATGTAATTGTAATCGCCGGATTTCAAGGAATTCACGAAGAATCAAATCGCATTACCACGCTTGGTCGCGGCGGTTCCGACACCTCTGCGGTTGCAATTGCCGCCGCAGTAAAGGCTGATCTGTGTGACATATACACTGATGTTAGCGGAGTTTATACGACAGATCCCCGCATCACCGACAAGGCGCGCCGCTTAAAAAAAGTTACCTACGAAGAAATGTTGGAAATGGCCTATAGCGGATCAAAAGTTTTGCAAACACGCTCGGTTGCAATGGCAATGGCTCACAATGTGCGCGTGCGTGTGCTCTCAACTTTTGAAGAAGTGAACGAAAATTCAGGAACAGTTTTAGTCAATAACAACGAGGAAATTATGGAACGCAGACTCATTACCGGCATTAGCTACAGCAAAAACGACGTACGCATTACTTTGGCTAACATGCCCGATCATCCCGGTCTTTCTGCCACAATTTTTGGAGCACTGGCGCAGAAGGAAGTCAATGTAGACATGATCGTGCAGAATATAAGCTCGAGTGGAAAATTCATCGATATTACCTTTACCGCAGGAGTAGATGAGCTTGAGCGCGCTAAGCTGGCGATCGAATCAATCAAAGATGAAGTGAAATATTCTGAACTGAAAATTGACGGCAACATCGCCAAAATCTCAGTTATTGGCGTTGGCATGATCAGCCATTCTGGCGTTGCTCACACCATGTTCAAAACTTTAGCAGAAAAAGGGATTAACCTACTTTTAATTTCAACTTCAGAAATCAAAATTTCAGTGTTGATTGAAAAAGAATATGGCGAGCTAGCTGTTAGAATTCTTCACGATGCTTACGGGTTGGGAAAGAAATAAACAAAATAGAATTATTATCCTCCGCTAAATCCAGAATTCAGAACAACGAATTTTGAAGCGAAGATTTATCCTCTTTGATTATCTTATTCGCAGGAATAACGAGTAGATAATTTTTAACGCGGCGCAGCTCTCAAAAGCTTAATTTCATTGGATTTGCGAACAAAATTACTTTTATCCTCGCAGAGAAAAAGTTCATTTCGATTCGTGATTAAAATGCTTGAGAGCCATCAAATTTATTAGGAAATTTCTTCATTCACCGCTGCATAACTTCTCTCAATTCGATTAAGAATAGATTTAATCAAGCGTTTCGAAGGTCTGATTTGCCTGCGAGCAAGACGATTCATCAATAAATGCTCCATTGCCTCAATTCCAGGATTTTCAATCGCAACAATCACAATATTTTTGAGGCGCGAATTGAGATCTTTAAGATGAAAACTCTGTAATTCTCTCGTGCTCAATAGCAAAAATGCTCCAGCCTCATGGGCCGAATTTACTAGGCGCAGCAATGCTTCTTCGTCAGTAATTTTGTAAAAATCTTCGAGAATGTAAAATTTATCAGCGCAAAAAAATTCAACCGGATTTGCAGAAAAAATTTCTTCCTTATTCAAAAATTTAGCAGCGAATTTTTGAACAAAAATATGTAGTAGATGAGTTTTCCCTGAGGCCTCAGCGCCCTTTAAAATCAAAGATGGCAGCTGGGCAGAAGAAAATTCTTCCTGTGCAAAAAAATTCTGCAAAAAATTCCGCGCCACAAGATTCTCTGCGAGCGCAAGAAAATCTTCTTCGCGGTAAAAATTCGTTTCATCTTGGAATGGAAAAGATAGCTGACTCAAATTACTCGATTACTTTTGGCACCGCATAATATCCGTATTTCGCATTTTTGGCATTTTTCAAAACATCCTCCGCGATGTTGCCATCGGTTATCTCGTCACGATTTAAACGCAGCGAAATTTCATGAACATTGGTCAATGGCTCAACATTAGTCACATCAACTTCATTTAATTTTTCAACCCAGGATATGATGCTACCGACTTCTTTCGCTAGCGTTTCGCGATTTTCTTCAGGAACCTCAATTCTTGCTAAACAAGAGATTTTCTTAAAATCTTTCTCACTGATATCAGACATTTTTTAAAAAGTTTAAATGAAAAACGGCCGCCTAATGGCACTCGATGTTGGCACAAAAAGAATCGGCATCGCAACTTGTGATGCAACTAGATTAATCGCCACTCCGCGAGCAATTCTTAATCGTCACAGCAACATTTCCGATCTAGCTAAAATTAAAGAATTTGCTGAAGAAAATGAGGTTGTTGGGATAGTAATCGGGCTCCCGATTGATTATGCAGACACTTGTAAGATCATCAAAAATTTCGCCGAAAATCTCGAAAAGATTTTAGAGAAAAAAATTCCAATTATTCTTTTTGATGAAAGTTTAAGTAGCTTTGAAGCCAAAGAAATTCACGCTTCGCCGCTTTCGCGCAAAAAAAATAAATTCGTCGACGATATCGCTGCGGCAATAATTTTAGAGCACTTTCTTCAGAGCGATAATTAGATCTTGGATCATCGAAATACTGTGGAGTGGCGTTACCGTAATACGCAGGCGCTCGTCACCCTTAGCAACTGTTGGGTAATTAATGTGCTGAACGTAAATATTGAACTCTGCAAGCAACCTCTTTGAAACCTCTTTAGCCCTAGCCGCATCGCCAATTACTAACGAGATGATGTGTGAATTATTTTTAATGATTTCAATGCCGGCTTGCGCAAATTCCGCTTTCAACAATGCGACATTTTTGTGCAGAGCTTTACGCGCTGAATCGTCAATTTGTGCCTGACGAATGTTAGAAATAGTTGCTGCGGCAATTACTGGCGGAAGAGCTGTTGTAAAAATAAATCCAGAAGCAAGGCAGCGAATCGCATCAATAATCTCTGCTTTTCCTACAATATAGCCGCCAATTGTTCCGAAGGCTTTTGCACAAGTTCCTTGGATGATATCAATCTGTTCAGACAATCCTAATTCTTGGCACAAACCAGCGCCAGTTCTTCCGTAAAGCCCAACAGCATGCACCTCATCAATGTAAGTTAGGGCTGAGTATTTTTTAGCAAGATCGATGATTTTAGCAACTTCACCAAAATCTCCATCCATTGAATAGACCGATTCGAATATGATTATTTTTGCCTGGTTCGTTGGATATTTTTTTAGCAATTCTTCGAGATGGGTCGCATCATTGTGGCGAAAAATTTCTTTGTTAGCACGACTATTTCTAATGCCAGCAACAATCGAGGCATGATTTTTCTCGTCAGAAAAAATTACTAAATCTGGCAGAATTTTTGCTAGAGTTTGAATTGTCGCATCGTTGGCGACGTAGCCAGAAACAAAGCTTAGCGCCGATTCTTTGCTGTGTAATTTTGCGATTTCATTTTCCAGCTCGATCAAAATATTACTAGTTCCAGAAATATTTCTTGTGCCTCCTGCACCAAGACCGTAGAGCTTCAATGCCTCTTTGGCCCTATCTAGAGCTTCCTTATTTTGCCCAGATCCTAAGTAATCATTAGAGCACCAAATGGTAATTCTTTTACCATTTTGATTGTTAATCGCGCATGGAAATTCGCCGCAAATTCGCGAAATATTTAAAAATTCGCGGTAGCGATTTTCTTCTTTGAGACTCTCAATTGCTTGTTTGAAATGCTTTAACATTAAAGGCTTTGGTAAAATTTCACCGCGTTTGAATCAGCAAAAATTTTTTCAAAATTAATCGATTTAATAAAAACACCTTCGAGACAACGGGCACGTGACAATGCTACGTAAACTTGACCGGGACTGAAAGCATCGGACAAATCACAAGAAATTTTGTCTAGGGTCAAGCCCTGTGATTTGTGAATCGTCATTGCCCAAGCAAGAATTAATGGCACCTGACTTACTCCCGCCTCAGTCACGACAATTTTTTTCTCGTTGTCGAATTTTTCAATTAACCATTCTTCTGGCGCGATTGTGATAATTTTTTTATTCTCAAACTCAACTACGGGGTGCGATTTACGCGACGAAAAATCACGCACAACTCCGAGTGATCCGTTAATTATCCCTTCTTTTTGGTAAGTATTTTTAATCATCATCACCTGAGCTCCGACCTTTAATTTCAACATCTCGGCCGCTAAACAATTTTTCTTCAGAAATTCGATTCGTGCTGGCTCGCCAAAATATTCTGCAACATGAACTATTTCTTCGCGCGGAATTTTCTTTAGCTCTAAAGCGTTTATTTCCTCAACTTTGAGATTATGGGTAGTCAAAATCGTCGGACGAATCACGCCATCGTCACTCACAGAGATTCTTGATTGCAAAACTTCGCGATCACTTTTATCGAGAGTTCCGGTGCGTAAATTATTCAGAATTTTTACAAAATTTTTGTCGCCTTGACGAAAACTTCCATCAAGCACTACGGCCTGTAAATCAAGGTCGCGCCAGGCTTGAGAATTAAAGCAAAAATTAAAATAATTAGCGCCTCTATTTACTGGCGGAAGCTGCAAAAAATCACCAAATAACAATATCTGAATCCCGCCCATTGGTTTGTCATTTTCACGCACCGCTTGAAAAACTTTATTAAGAATTTCAAAAACTTCTCGCGAAATCATCGAAACTTCATCAATAGCAAGAGCCTTGGCCTGCTTTATCTTGCGCCGCACTCGTGAAAATTTAGCTGTAAAGATATTATCGATGATTTGTTCGATCGGCAGATTAGCGAGACCAATGCCTGCCCAAGAATGGATTGTTGTGCCGCCAATATTAACCGCAGCAATGCCAGTGCTGGCGGTTACTTCGAGACCGCGACTGGCGTAATTTCTTTTAAGAAAACTTAATAGATAAGATTTGCCACTACCCGCGCCGCCTGTGATAAAAAGGTTTTTGCCTCTTTCAAAAGCATCAACTACCGCAGATTGCGCGGGTGACAAATCAGTGACTTCCATCT
>CAMBFP010000022.1 GCA_945865745.1 Rhizobium sp. Q54
ATGTACATTCTTGGCATCTCCGCCTTCTTTCACGATTCTGCTGCCTGTCTAATCAAAGACGAAGAAATCATTGCTGCAGCACAAGAAGAGCGCTTCACGCGCAAAAAACATGACGAATCATTTCCTAGAAATGCCATCGCTTATGTGCTCGCTGAAGCGGGAATTACGCTAGATCAAGTCGATCATGTTGCCTTCTTTGAAAAGCCTTTCTTGAAATTTGAACGCTTGATCGAAACCTATTTGGCCGAAGCTCCAAGAGGCTTTAGATCATTCGTTACTTCGATTCCAATCTGGCTGAAGCACAAACTTTTTTTGAAAGACACAATTATCAAAGAGCTCGGGAAATCCGTTGAAGCAAAACTTCTTTTCTCCGAACACCACCAATCACACGCCGCCAGCTGTTTTTACCCTTCGCCTTTTCGCGATGCAGCAATCCTAACAATGGACGGAGTTGGAGAGTGGGCCACAACTTCAATCGCTCACGGCGTTGACAACAAAATAACATTTTTAAAAGAGATGCATTTTCCGCATTCTCTTGGCTTATTTTATTCAGCATTCACTTACTACCTCGGCTTCAAAGTAAATTCTGGTGAATATAAAGTGATGGGCCTCGCGCCTTACGGAGAGGCAATTTACGTTGATCTCATCAAAAAACATTTCATCGATATCAAAGAAGACGGCTCCTTCAAGCTCAACATGGAGTACTTCAATTACACCGTCGGATTAACAATGACGAATGACAAATTCGCCGCAGTTTTTGGTCGCAAAGCACGCAAATCTGAATCTGATTTAACTCAGTTCGAAATGGACGTAGCACGCTCACTACAAGAAGTGACCGAAGAAATAATGATTAAACTAGCGCGCACGGCACAAAAAATTACCGGCAGCAAAAATTTGGTAATGGCTGGAGGGGTAGCTCTAAACTGCGTTGGTAACGGCAAAATTCTTCAAGAAAAAATCTTCGAAAATATTTGGATTCAGCCAGCCGCTGGAGATGCCGGAGGTGCTATGGGTGCAGCTCAAGCCGCCTATTACCAATATTTTGACAAGCCTCGCAACTGCTACAAAACTGGCGAAGACAATATCAAAGGAAGCTACTTAGGCAAAAAATTCAGCAATGAAGAAGTGCGTAAATACCTCGATTCCGTAGATGCCATTTACATTCGCGCTGAAAATGAGGATCAACTTTTAAACTTAGCTTGCGAATCTTTGCAAAATGAAAAAGTTATTGGCTGGCACCAAGGCAGAATGGAATTTGGCCCGCGCTCTCTTGGTGCGCGAAGCATCCTTGGAGACGCACGCAGCGAAAAGATGCAATCAAAAATGAATCTAAAAATTAAATATCGCGAAAGTTTTCGTCCTTTTGCTCCAGCGGTTTTGAGCGAAAAAGCTTCTGAATATTTTGATCTGAATTGCAATTCACCTTACATGCTTCTAGTTGCGCCGATCAAAAAAGATTTGGTAAAAAAAATGGACGCAGCGCAAGAAAAGCTTTTCGGCATCGAAAAATTGAATGTTTCGCGCTCAACTATTCCGGCAGTTACTCACGTTGATTACTCAGCTCGAGTTCAAACAGTTCACCAAAAAACCAATCCACGCTTTCACAATTTACTCAAAAAATTCTCAGAAAAATCTGGCTCGGCAGTTGTGATTAATACCTCGTTCAATGTTCGTGGAGAACCAATTGTCTGTGATCCGCAAGATTCCTATAAATGCTTCATGCGCACTGAAATGGATGTTTTGGTAATCGAAGATTTTATTCTTTACAAAGAGGATCAGCCAAATTTCGCTGACAAAGAAGATTGGCAACAAACTTACGAGTTGGATTAATTAATTTTTCTTCGATCTTTCGGCGCTAATCCCCATGAATCTGGGCACAGAACAGAGCTTTAAGAGTAGTGCTAACTGCTGAATCCCCACCTTTGTGGGGATGGCGATTAGAGAATTTTCATCTCTTCACAAAAAATGCACAAACACCAACAAAAAAATACCCATTCCAAACCAAAAAAGAAGCAGCTTGGCTTATTCTACGGCACGGCCTCATCCCTTGCCATAATTGCCTTTATCGCTATTTTCTATTTTGCTGTTTTGGTATCCGCTAAGCCGAGATCGATCTTACTAGTAACACAAAAAATTGAGTTGGTCTTACAAGAAAAATTCGGCCGCGACAATGTTAGCATCGACAAAACTTTTTTGAGCTTCACAAATTATGGCACATTAAAAATCAACATTTCCGGCCTACGAATTCTTTATCCTGACTCATATGGCACTGGCAAAAAATCATTCATTATTCCTGACTTAGAAACAGAATTTTCTTTGCTTAATTTTTTACGACTACGCTTTCAGCCAAGCAAAATCAAGGTCTCAAACCCAAATATTTTTCTCGGAGATTGGCAAAAATTCACCAGTGGCAATAAAGATTCATCCACAAAACAAAGTGATTTATCCTTAATCGCCACGCTTCTTTCTTCAATTCGCAAAGGTGAAAATCCGATCGAAAATCTCGAAATAGAAAACGCAAAATTACTCGTTCGCGGCGAAAATTTTGAGCGCGAAATTTTGCTAAAAAGATCGCAAATTCAAGTGATCAGCAAAGGTAATAATTTAGTAATTTTGTCACAAAATAATCTAAGCCTTGATGCTGAAGAAGGTGATGTGACTCTAAGCTCTAACTGCAAAATATCTGAAAATACAATCTGCGATTTATCCCTACAAAATCTTTCACCAAATTCGATCTCTGAACTTCACCCAAGCCTAGCTGAATTAAGCAAAATAAATGCCGCTCTCAGCGCCAATATTTCTTTCGCTTTTAATAATTATGAGTTCGGTGATTTGAAGTTCAAAATTTACTCCGAAACAGGCGATTTTGAATTCCAAAATTTCTTCGCAAAAAAAATGCATTTCAAAGATCTCTCCGTCACTGGCGGATATGATCACAAAACCAAAATCCTCGATTTGTCACAAATCGAAACTGACTTTTTAGATGCCGCAAACCCAACAAATAAGCCGCATCTCAGTATGTCATTACTAATTTCTACATTAGAAGACGCGCCTGGCAATAAGTTCGATTTTAACATTCAGTTACAAAATATTTTAGGAGACGAGCTACAAAAATATTGGCCAATCACTCTGCAAGAAAATGGAATTCGTGAATGGGTTACAACTAACATCACGGGCGGAATCATCAAAACCGCCTCAGCAAAATTTACTCTGACGCAAATCAAGGACGAATTTTTTCTCGACAAAATCAGTGCCGAAGCGGCTTTCTCTGGCATCAATCTGAAATACAGTCTGGATTTTCCTGAGATAAAAAATATTGCTGCGACCGCCAACTTCACGCGCGAAAATATGAAAATTGTCATTGCTGGCGGTGAGGTTTTGCAAACAAAAATTTCTGAAGGCTTGGTAGAAATAGACGATTTCGCCGCAAAAACAGTAATGCTAAGAATTTCTGGAAAGGCGGCGGGAAATGCCGCAAACGGATTACAACTTGCTCACAACAATCCAGAATTCACGAAGGAAGTTACCAAATATTTAAATGGAGATGCGCAAAGTGATTTCGACATTCGCCTACCAATCAGCAAAGAGGTTACTCTAAATAATTCATACATCGCAGTTAATTCAGTCATTGCCGGACTAAGAAACGATTACCTTCAAGGCGGGGCGATTATTAACAGTAAAAAAGGTTTCGGCAGCGTAGATTTTGTTACTAACATTGATCTTACTGCTGCTGGACTCTCTTCTAATCCATTCGATCTGAACAAAGAATCTGGCGTCGAATCGCAGTTAAGTTTGGTAGTTTCTGTGCGTAGCCCACAAGAAATTCGTATTAAAAATATCGCTTTGAGCAAAAAAGAAAAAACCGGTGAGATTGAAAAATTCAGCGGCGACATCGCCTTTCAAACCTCTCCTTTCCTGATCAAATCCGCAAATTTTAAAAATACTAATTTCGACAAAAATAATTATTTAGTCACTTACCTAAGCGACGCAAAAACCAATTCGCACAAAATTTCTTGGCGCGGAGATCGAATAAATCTTGGCTCATTTTTGAAGCAAAAAGCTTCAGATGGAGATTTCCCCGATCTAACATTGCAACTCACTGCTAATCGCGCCGAGCTATTAAAAAACAAAACTCTGCGCAACTTGTCCTTGTCAATAAATTGTACCAAAGGTCTCTGTTCAAAAGGTCTGCTGAAAGCCAATTACAACAAACAAAATTCACTAAATTTAAGAATAAATAAATCCGAAGAAAATTATTTAGTCACGGGCCGCGTCACTGATTTAGGCTATCTCGCCGATGCTTTGGGAATTTCAGATGTTGTTAGTGGAGGCGATGCAAAATTGAAAATTCAGCATTATGCAATCAATAATAAACCAGTGCTCAAAGGCACACTGACAATCGATGACAACATCACGATTTACGAAAATGCAGCAGTTAAGCGCTTCTCACGAGATACGTTATTTTCGCAAATCCGCGACACAATTTTTGCCAGCGACAAGACAATTTTTAACTCAGTGAAACTTGAGTTCCGCTTACAGAATTACCTTCTTGGAATCGATTCGCTAATCGCTAATAATTACAAAATCGGCATTACCGCCAGAGGATCAATTAATCTGATTAGTCAAAGCTGTCAGCTTAAAGGAATGATCGTGCCCGGCTTCATTGTGAATAATCTTTTTGGCATCGGGAAAATTCCTTTGGTGGGCGGAGTAATTAGTGGATTACTTACCGGAGGTGAAGGCGGCGGCCTGTTTGGAATTCGCTATGAATACGACAAAAAACCAGGAGACAAAGAAGCGAAATTTACCACCAATAAAGTTTCTGCTTTTGTACCTTCAACGCTTCAAAACTTATTTGATTAAAAACTCTAGAATGACTTACCTAATTCTTGGTACCGGCACCGACATTGGGAAAAGTTTTTTGGTAGAAAATCTTTGTCGAATTTTACCACAAGTAACCGCGATCAAACCTGTTTGTACCGGATTTTTAGACTCTGACAAAAACAGTGATCCGACGAGAATTTTAAACTCTCTTGGCTTAGAAATTTCTGAAACAAATCTTAATGAAATCACACCTTGGCGCTTTTCAGAACCTTGCTCTCCGCACTTTCTAGACGAACAGATTGATTTCTCTGCAGTGAAGAATTTTTGTCAGAAAAAAATTTTAGAAGCAGGTGAAAAAAATTTATTAATCGAAGCTGCGGGAGGCATAATGACGCCGATTAATAATCAGAAAACTTTTTTAGATTTGGCTACGGAATTAAAAATTCCCGTTTTGCTAGTTGCTGGAAATTATTTGGGCGCGATTAGCCATACACTTTCAGCTGTTGAGGTTCTAAGAGGCAAAGGAGTTGTGGTAGAGAGAATAATTGTAAATGAGAGAGAAGAGTCGAAATGGTCGATTGTTGAAACGCTGAAAAATTTTACCGGAATTGAAACTGTTACGATGCGGGAACTTTTCCTCGATCCTCGCCTAAGTAGAAATAAATTGCCTTCCTAATTTGTTCTCTAGCCTCTTCAAGCTGGAATCAAGGAAGTTGAAATCCAGGCTCTATCTCTCTCACGGTCTGAATAAAAAAATCCCTTTCAAGCAGCCCGGGATGAGGAATCGTGAGTTTATCACCAAGACTAATCTGTAAATCGCCAATCGCTAAAATATCAATGTCGATCTCACGCGGCGCCCATTTCTCACGCTCTTTTCTTCCTAAATTTTTTTCGATTTTTTTAACGATTTCTAAAATTTTTTCCGGCAAAAATTTTTGCGAATCAATGTCTGCAGAAAAGGCGATATTGAAAAATTCAACGCTCCATTCAACTGGCGAGTTTGGCAAAAGCATTGCCGGATTTCTGAAGATTTTTGATTTTCTTGAATTGCTGAGAAACAGCTCTCTTTCTAGCTCTGCAACCGCAGAATCGAGGTAAGATTCTCGATCTCCCAGGTTGGATCCGAGGCCAAAAATAATTCGTTTAACGACCGTAAATGTCACTGAATCTCACAATGTCGTCTTCGCCTAAATATTCGCCGGTTTGCACTTCGATTAACTCGAGCGGAATTTTTCCTTTATTCTCGAGGCGATGTTTTTTGCCGATTGGAATGTAGGTCGATTTGTCTTCGGTAAGAATAAATTCATCCTTATCACAAGTCACGTGAGCCACACCCTTAACAACAATCCAATGTTCCGCGCGGTGATTATGCATTTGCAGCGAAAGTGATGCGCCTGGTTTTACGGTAATACGCTTTGCTTTGAAACGATCTGCTTCGTCAATCACTTCAAAACTGCCCCAAGGACGCAAAACTTTTGTGTGTGAAAAACATTCTTCGCGCTTCTGATTTTTGAGCAACTCGAACATTTTTTTAACATCCTGCGAATTATTTTTATTGAGCACGAGCACCACATCTTTCAACGCAATCACGATCAGATTTTCTACACCTATTGTAGCAACCAAGCGGCTACGCGAGTTAACGTAGCAATTCTTGCTGTTCAGAGAAAATGCGTCACCAAGTAGAGTATTTCCGTCTTCATTTTGCGGCGACAATTCAGCAACTGCACTCCAAGAGCCAACGTCAGACCAACCAATATTAACCGGCACAACCGCAACTTTTTCAGCTTTCTCCATTACCGCGTAATCAATCGAAATATTGGCGCATTGCCCAAAATCTTCTTCTGGCAAGCGCATAAAGTCTAGATCGCGGCGCGCTTTGTTATGAGAGTTAATGCAGGCAATAAAGATGTCGTTGTGATATTTTTGCAGCGCTTCCAAATAAGCAGAGGCTCGGAACATAAAGATGCCGCTATTCCACAAGTAATTTCCAAAACTTTTTCCCTCGGCAAGAAATTTTTCGGCGGTTTCTTGATTGGGCTTTTCAATGAATTTCTCGACCGAAAAAACCTCAGAGAAATCCTTAACTTCCGCAGATTTTTTAATATAGCCATATCCGGTTTCAGCCTTGTCTGGCATGATACCAAAGGTAATTAGGTATCCCGCTTGCGCTGCGGCAAAAGAATTTTTTACCTGAGTAATAAATTTTTTTTCGTCACGAATAATGTGGTCGGATGGCATTACCAAAATCACATCATTTTTTTGATCGGAAGTAATTACTCCGATTGCTGCAATTGCGATTGCCGGAGCGGTATTTCGGGCACAAGGTTCAAGAATAATTGAATGTGGCTCAATACCAATTTTTTGTAATTCTTCAGCCGCGGTGAAGCGGTGCTCATTGTTGCAGACAACAATCGGCTTTTCAAAATCTTTTGATTTTACACGCAATGCGGTTTGTTGAAAAAGTGAATGCTTACCAAAAAAATCTAAAAATTGTTTTGGATTAAGTTCGCGCGAAACTGGCCAGAGCCTAGTTCCTGAACCACCGGAAAGAATTACTGGAGTAATTTTCATCAGTTAGTTTGAAAAAAATTGATTGCTCCAAAGCCGGCCAATCCGAGCTTCTTGAGCGATTTGATATTTGCAGAATTAACACCGCCAAGCGCGTAAATTGGCAGCGCGTTTCGATTTTTGGTAATGATTTTTATTAGACATTGAAGTCCAAGAGATTTTGTCTCTTTGTGACTCGAAGTTGGGAAAATTGGCGAGATGAAAATCATGTCTGGTTTTAGTCTTTGAGAGCCCAAAAAGGACTTCAAACTGTGACAAGAAAAACTGAAAATAAAGTTTCTGGGCTTCAAAGGCGAGAAAGGTAATTTGTCAAAATCAGAAAAATGCACGCCGTCAGCTTTAATTTTTTGTGCCAGAATTAAATCTTTTCCGACCAGAATTTTCAGACCTCTGTCGCGTGCTAAATTAGAAATTTCTTGCGCAAAAACTTCTCTCTCTTTTGGCGCTAGATCGTATTCGCGAATAATTACGACAGAATTTTTTGGCAGATTTTTAATTACCTTCTTAAAGTCAAAAACCTTCCTGCGATCCGTAAAAAAAACAGACTGAAACATGATTGAAAGAAACTTAATGTTGCTGAATGAAAAAATTAAATTGGCCTGCAAAACCTACAGCCGAGACAGATCGCAAGTCAATTTAATTACTGTCTCAAAAAATTTTGACGCGGAAAAAATTCAGCAAGCAATAGATTCTGGCTGCAGAGTTTTTGGCGAAAATTACTTAAAAGAAGCTGAAGAGAAGTGGCCAGAAATTCAGAAGAAATTTCCTGAGATTAGACTCCATTTAATTGGTCATTTACAAAGTAACAAAGCTGCACAAGCCGTTGCGCTGTTTGACTTTATTCAAACTCTCGATAGCAAAAAACTTGCTGAGGTTTTGAAAAAAGAAATCACTAAACAGCAAAAAAATCCGGAGATCTTTATTCAAGTAAATATTGGCGAAGAATCACAAAAGCACGGGATCGCGCCTCACGAAATCAACGATTTTGTTAAATTTTCTCGCGACGAATTGGGGTTAAATGTCACGGGCTTGATGTGTATTCCACCCACTGAAGAGTTAGCCTCACCCTACTTTGCCTTACTAGCAAAATTCGCCAAAGAAAATAATTTAAAAAACCTTTCGATGGGTATGAGCGCCGATTTTGAAGAAGCGATTGCGATCGGCGCAACTCACATCCGTCTAGGTACAGCAATTTTCGGATCTAGACTTTTACCGGACCAAAAATAGCTTTCGACTCTTCTTACCAAAAATCTCAAGAAAGACAATGGCAACACTCAATCAAGAGCAACTCTACAACGAAATCATTGAGTATTACGCCTACGCCGATCACTTAATCAGGGCGGCGGAATGCAGTTCTCACAAATTATCCGAACAGCAATTTGAGATTGTTGAAGAAATTACCAAGCGTCTTGAAGACTATGCTGACAAGCTCGCCACTACTTACATCGAATTCGTAAAGCGCGGCCACTCTGAAGAATCTACGGAAATCATTAGATCAACTTTAAATGATGTTTCTGCCACAATCGAGCAATGTCGTAATAAAATTTTGATGCTTGTTCAGAGCTCTCAATAGATGAAAAATTTCCAAGAAATAATCGATGCATTGGAAGCGGATTTAAAAATAATCGACGCAACAATTTTAGAATTTGCGCAAGGCAAATCACCTTTAATTCAAGAAATTTCGGAGCACTTAATTTCCTCTGGCGGAAAACGCGTAAGACCAATTCTTCTAATTCTCTCTGCACGAATTTGTGGAAACAAAAATGGTCATGATTTAGCGGCCGCGGTCGAATTAATTCACTCAGCAACCTTACTGCATGACGATGTTGTTGATGTAAGCGAGATAAGGCGAGGCAAGAAAACTGCCAATGCGCTTTGGGACAATAAAGTTAGCATTCTCGTTGGCGATTATCTTTTCTCGATCGCCTTTCAATTAATGGTGCGTGGCAAAAATTTACGCGTGCTTGATTTACTCGCAAAAGCCTCTTCGGTAATGGCGGATGGCGAAGTGATGCAGCTACAAAATTCTAATGATGTTGCGCTGTCGCAGGAAAAATATTTTGAGATTATTTTTGGTAAAACTGCAGTACTTTTTTCTGCGGCTTGCGAGTCTGGTGCGCTGATTAATGAAAGGCCTGAGCTAGAAATAGAGATGCTTCGCGACTTTGGAAAAAATCTCGGAATTATTTTTCAAATCATTGATGATCTGCTCGATTATTCTTCGCAAAAAGAAGTTCTTGGCAAAGAAATTGGTGGAGATTTTTTTGCAGGAAAAGTGACTTTGCCAATAATTTTACTTTATGCCAAAGCTGATGAAACAGAAAAGAAATTAATAGCCGAACTCTTCGCTAAAAACTTCTCTAGCGGTGAAAAAAATCAAAATGACTTCACGCTAATTTTAACTTTGCTTAAAAAATATGATGGGCTTGGAATGGCTAAAGATATGGCTTTGTTACATCATAAACTAGCTGTAGAAAACTTAAAAACTTTTCCTGACTCTCCATCAAAACAAGGGCTGTTAACTGTTCTTGATCATTCCCTTTCGCGTATTTCTTAGGTGATAAAATATCTCTACATTCTCACATTATTATTTTTCTGCAGCGCAGCTTCAGCACAAATAATCGACAGCTCTTTTTATGACTTTACTGTTTACGAAATTCAAGAAAGCGAATTAGATTACAAAACTTGCTACATTGTCGTACATCCCGTCACATCTGATACGGATCATAATTCACGCCAAAAACCTTATTTAATGATTTCGCGCTTTCAAAAAGATCGTAGCGAGGAAGTGAGTGTTTTTGGTGGCTTCGAATACAAGCTCGGCAGCAAAATTTTTGTCTTAGTCGACAACAAACAATTCAAGCTCAAAAGCAAAGATGATATGGCTTGGAATGAATCAAAATACAGCGACGTCAACATGATTGAAGCAATGTTAAATGGCGTGGCAGTTAAAGTAAGAAGCGATTCGGCGATTGGCACTTACGCTGTGGATGAATATTCGCTGAAGGGAATTACGCGGGCTTATGCCAGAATGCGGGAAATTTGTAAGTAATTTAGTGAGCGTTGCAAAAACTCGTCGATAAATGCAATGCCCATGCCCAAGAAGGGATAATAAGACCAGTAGATACGGCGCGTTATACTCGCGCATCTTATGATCCAGATGACCTAACGATAAATTTCTCAAGAAACTTTCCCGCAAAATAAAGAGAGCCGCAGATTAGTATTAATGCAGGTTCGTCATATTTTATTTTTTTGAAGGCATCAGAAAAACTTTCCGCAGTTTGTGATTTTATTCCGATTTTTTTCGCAACTTCATCAATTTCTGAAGCCTTACGCGACTTAGGCTCATCAGGAATTGTTAGGGCGATTAGTTCATCAGTTGCCCCAGAAATTTTCTGTAAAAAACCTTCGCAATCTTTGTCTTTAAGCATCGAAAAAATTATGAAGATTTTTTTATTTTTTTGCGTCTTAAGAAAATCTACCACCGTCTCTGCGCCTTGCAGATTATGACTTCCATCGAGGTATAGTTCAAAATTATTTGGCAAATCAGGTAGGTAAATTTTTTGCAGACGCGCCGGCCAAAATGCTTTTTTTAATCCATTTTTTATTTGTTCTTCGCTTACTAAAAATTTCTTCTGAGCTTTTATCGCGGCAACTGCGAGTGCAGCATTTTCTTGTTGGTGACTTCCAGCCATTCTCAAATCATAAACGGACTCTGTAATTCGAAGTGGCGTCAAACCACCCAATACCCTCCAAACTTCCTCGCTTTGTTTACCGATTACTACCGGACAATTTTTCTTAACGATTCCAGCTTTTTCGATGGCAATTTTTTCCAAACTATTTCCAAGAAATTCTTCGTGATCAAAAGAGATCGGGGTGATCACTGAACACAAAACTTCAGGTAAAACATTTGTCGCATCAAGCCTGCCACCCATTCCAGTTTCAAGTAAAAGGACATCGGCTTTAACTCGGCTAAAAGCAAGAAAGGCAGCTACTGTTGTTCCTTCAAAAAAAGTTACCGGAATTGCCGGATCTTTCTCTGCTGCCTCTTGGCATTCGCGTAAAATTTCATTTAAAAATTCATCAGAAATATCTGAGCCAGCCAAATTTATTCTTTCATTAAACTCGACTAGATGCGGCGAAATGTAGGAATGAACTCGTAAATCCGCTTCAACAAAAATAGCTCGCAAAAAAGCCAATGTTGAACCCTTGCCATTTGTGCCAGCAATGTGAATTGTGGGCGGTAATTTTAGATGAGGATTGTCTAGTCTCGCTAACAATTCGTAAACTCGTGAAAGTCCAAACTTAATATCACGGTAGCCCTGGGGGCTTGGCCAAAAAGGTAATTTCATTTTATGAAGAATATTTCAGTGAAGAATCTCGCCTATCTTATTGGCGCAGTCTTTTTTCTCAAGTTGGTCACGATCTTCATTCAACCACTTCATCATCCATCCGAAGCGCGTTACGCTTCAATTGCCATGCGTATGGCTTTGACTGAAAATTATTTGATGCCGTTTTTTGATCCGATCACTCCTTTTTTCGGCAAACCTCCCCTCTCTTTTTGGGCGAGTGCAATTTCTTTAAAGATTTTTGGCGTCAATGAATTCGCGGGTCGCCTGCCTCATTATTTAGCTCTGCTGTTAACTTGTTTCATTCTTTATCGCGCGATTAGAAAAGATTTTGATGAGCAAACGGCCATTATTTCTGCCGCAGTTTTATCCTCATCTTTTTTGTTCTACGCTCTGCACAGCGTTATGACTGAGGCATTTTTACTGCTTAGCATGACAATGATTACGACTTCCTTTTTACCAACAATACGTGGTGAGCGGAAAGCTGGTTTTATTTTTTTTCTTGGTTGCGTGATAGCGATGCTAACGAAGGGCCCAGTTGGAATCCTGATGCCCTGCTTGGCTATTCCTGTTTATCTAACAATAACTCATGAATGGAAAAAGTTTTTTAAAAATT
>CAMBFP010000023.1 GCA_945865745.1 Rhizobium sp. Q54
AGCACGGATTTTACCGCAAATGATCTGAATTATTTAACCATTGGCCTAGAAGGCTTGGCGCCACAATTTTTTGAAACTGAAGCGCAGATTTTTGTAAGCGATCAAGGAAATTACAGTGCAAGATTTAAGCAGGAGGTTGATATTTTGCTCACGCAGAAACTCATAATGCAGCCTTATTTAGAGACAGAAATTTTTGCTCAGGATGTCAGAAAGTTAGAAGTGGAATCAGGAATTTCAGATTTTGAAGTTGGTGTAATGACGCGTTATGAAATCACGCGTAAATTCGCGCCATACGTGGCTTTTCGTTACCACACCAAAACTTTTGGCACAGCAAATTTAGCTAAAAAATTAGGCCAAAGGGTGGATAATTTTATTGCTGTGGCTGGGGTCAGACTGAGATTTTAAAATGGTTTATCCAAAAAAATTCCAATAAAAAAGCTCCCCCAAAAAATTTTTGAGAGAGCCTAATTACGTCTGAAGTTTCAGAAGATTTAGTTTTTCGCAACTACGTTTGAAGCTTCTAAACCTTTTTTACCTTGAATAACTTCTAGAGTTACTTTTTGGCCTTCAAATAGAGTAGAGCGACCGCCGCTAGCTTTGATCGCGCTGTGATGAACGAAAACATCTTTGCTTCCTTCGATTTCGATAAATCCGAAACCTTTTTCGTCGTTAAACCATTTTACTGTACCGTTAACTAGATCTGACATTGTATTACTTTTATTGATAAAAAAATTGTGAAACGCGGAACGTTAATCCCGCGAACCGGATCCTCACTATTAAGACCGTAAGACGCCACTATTTTTTAAACTCTGTCAAAAATTAGATTTAAGAGAGTCATTATGAGCGTAGTATTTGTTCACTTTGGGCGTAGCAATGCAGAGATTGCAAAGTGAAAAAAATTGCTAGGAAATAGTGGCTCATTATTCGTTTTAAAGTTTATTCGCCTTTTACACTGCGTCGAGATATCGAAAGTTTTATTAGCTATTTCGAAACTCTGTTCGAACGACAAAAATACGAAAATCAAAATGACAAAAGCCGAAAATTACCAAAAGCAAAAAATGGAATTTCTTGATTCTTTGCAACCGGATGATTTTAGAAATGGCGGCAGTTTTAATCAGGCTGAATTAATTATTGATGAGCTTTGCAAAGCCGCATCGCATAAAGAAAATCCGCAAGAATTTATTGAAAAGGCGGCAATACACCTCTTCCGCGAGAATTCTTCAGTGGTTGTCAAGATTGTTAGCCTCGCAATGAATTTAATTAAACCCAATTAGTTTGGGCTAAAATATTCCGTTAAATAAACTCAACTCTCCCCCCCAATTACTTCCCACTTATTGAAGATTAAAAAAATTAATCTTGAGCTAGAAATGTCGAAAGAGGTTAAGAAAAAGAAAATCAACCCGCTTGAGTTCTTAATGGGCATTACCCTGATGGCGATTACTTTGGTTTTGATTTAATTACTGAATAAATAACTAAATCTCTTTGATCGCCGCCCAAGTAGGGATCGAGGAAAAATTCCTCGCATTCGCTTAAACTTTTTTTACAAATTCCGATTTTAAACCCATCTTGCCCATCCCTGGAATGACGCAATCAATGTCATGGTCGCCGCCGGCTAAGCGAATATTTTTCACCTTCGTGCCGACCTTTACGCTTGAGGAAGAGCCTTTGATTTTTAGATCTTTAATCACGGTGATCGTGTCGCCGTCTTTCAAAACAGTTCCATAAGCGTCTTTGATTACCTCTTCTGAATCTTCTGGCATATCGAACTTTGACCATTCGCACGAGCATTCTGGGCAGATGTAAATATTGCCCTCTTCGTAAGTATATTCACATCCGCATTTTGCGCAGGCTGGTAAAGTTGTTTCGGTCATTTGATTTATTTATTGAGGATTCAATGTGGCGTTATTCGCATTATTTTTGATTTTCATCTTTGCGAAGGGATTAAGAGAATGGCTTTAGAAGTTTTAATCACGAAGCCAAACACATCAACACAACTCTAGTGAGAAATGTTTTAAAGCATAATTGAGCGACAAATTGCTTAATTGTTGATGTTGCAATTGTAGCGACAAACCAAAATAAATTTTATGAAAAAATGCCAAAATATTTCTTCCACTCAGTTTAAATTACTCGAGGCGCAAGATTTGGTGATCATTGATGTGCGAAGCAAGATGGAGCACGAGGAAAAGAGGTTGGTCAAAAATCATTTTCACATTCCTTTGGATCAGCTTGATCCAGAAAAATTTCTCGTAGAGCAAAAATTAGATGGGCAAAAAACTATTTATTTTCTTTGTCGTGGTGGGGCAAGAGCAAGACAGGCGGCGGAGAAATTTTTATCTAGCGGTCACGAAAATGTTTGTGTGATTGAAGGGGGTTTAACTGCTTGCGAATCTTGGGGTGAAGGTCTCGAGGGTTATGCATTAAATGTTTGTTCGGCGACAAAATCTTGCCGCATTCCACTCGAGCGACAAGTTAGAATCGCTGCTGGATTAATCGTTTTAGTTGGATCAATTCTTGCGCTGAGCACTAATATTTTGTTCGCACTAATTCCGTTATTTGTTGGTGTTGGGTTAATATTTGCGGGAATTACTGATCACTGCGGAATGGCTCTGATTCTGACTAAAGCGCCTTGGAACCGATCTAACTAGGCCAGCTGTTATCATTAATTGCCTAGAATTTGATGATCTCAGAAGTTCGTTCTCAGCTCAATTCCTGAGGCTTGATTTCGCACAGCGGGGATTGTGGTAAATTTGGTCATTTATGAAAAATAAAAAATGTGCCAATCACGATAAAAGTAAATCCAATCGCATGATTCCAGGTGATTTGTTCATCGAGGTAGAAAATTGAAAATATCGCGAAGACGACCAAGGTAATTACCTCTTGAATCACCTTCAATTCAGCGGCAGAAAAATAGCCGTGACCCATCCGATTTGCCGGCACTTGAAAACAATATTCAAAGAAGGCGATCGCCCAGCTGAAGAGGATTACGAGGTAGATCGATGAGCCTTTAAACTTCAAATGCCCATACCAGGCGAAGGTCATGAAGATGTTTGAAATAATCAGTAGGCCGATGGTGGTGAGCGGGGTAACTAAGTTCATTTTAATAATGTTTTAACTTCATGCTAAGTTTCAAATTGCCCATGAAATAAACCAAGACAGTCAGGATGCAAAAGAAGCTGTAATAGGAATGCTGAATCAGTGACCAAATTTCAACTTTGCAAATACTGCTCGCGAGGATGAGTTGCGGGGCGTAGAAGACGAGAGAATGGATGTAGCAAGAAGACATGTCGATGAAGGTTGCCATTTTGTTGCGATCGAGTTTTAACTTTTCCGCCAATCCCCTCGCCAAATCTCCGCACATGATGATCGAAACTGTGTTGTTGGCGGTGATTAAATTGGCGATGATTACGAAGAAAAATAAAACAAAGTAAGAAGCGCCTTTGCCAAATTTTTGCGAAGTGTGTTTGAGGGTGTTTTCAACTTTATCCATCCAGCCATGATATTTGATCGCGGAGTTGATGACAGAAACTAAAACCACAAAAGACGAAATCTCGAACATACTGCTCATGCCGGCAACCATTGATTTGGTAAGGTCAATGACTGGAATTTCAATTAATCCGCCGATCATGAATGAGATCAAAATGCTCAACATCAAGACGAATAAAACATGGTAGCGCATACAGCCTAAGATGATTACTAAGATGTAAGGAGTGATGATTAGGAAGTCGTGAAGGCTTGGCTGGTAAGTGTTCTCAAGATGTTCGATTTGAAATTCTTTTAGAACGTAAACCAAGCAGGTTAAAATTATTGCCGGCAATATTAGCTTTAAGTTGAGAAGAAACTTTTTGTCATTTTCGGCATTTTGTGTTTTTACTGCGGCGATTGTGGTGTCGGAAATCATTGAGAGATTGTCGCCGAGATAAGCGCCAGCAATCGCAGCAGAAGCCGCAAGAACGGCATTTTCTTGATTGCCTCCAGAGATTGCTAAACAGATAGGGGCCATCGTTGCAACTGTGCCGACTGAAGTTCCAATCGCGGTTGCGATCAAGCCAGAAACCAAGAACAAACCAGGTAAAATAAAGCTCTCTGGAATCGCATAATAAATCAGAGATTTCAAAACATCGATCGAGCCCATTCCTGCCAAAGTATTCGCAAAGGCGCCGGCTAAAATGAAGATGATGATCATCTGCGTAATGCCGCTATTGAGCGAATTTTCGATGATGTTGTCGATGCGATGCGTCAGGCTTTCTCGGCTCTTAATGAGAAACAAAGCGAAGATGATCGGAATGGTGAAGAAGATGATGGGGATTGAGGTCATGACCATTTGTATCGGTTGAATTTGCGAGTGTTTTAGAGGAGAGAAAAGAAGTTGCAATCTGGCTTCTGAGTAGGTGAAAAGCTCTCTGGCTCGCTGGGTTAGAGATTTTTAATCAAACTAATTTCTTTGCTCAAAAGCTCAAAATCAGAAATACTCAAATCAGTTTTCATGTGCGTTTCATCGCTCGTGCCGGTAAGTGGAATTATTCCGATTTGTTGGGAGAAGCGAAAAATAATTTGCTCTGCTTCTGTTTGATATTTTTTTGCGAGCTCAAGTATCGCAAGGTTTTGTAGGATTTGCGGATTGGCAGTTAAAAGCGAAAATCCTTGGTAATGAATTTGATTTTGCTGACAAAAATTTCTTACCCCTTCATCCCAGCCACGATTGGCGTAGCATCTATTTTGTACAAAATGGGGCTTGATCGACGAGCTTTCAAACAACATTTCTAACTGTTTTAAATTTACGTTGCTGATGCCAATCATTTTTGCTTTTCCGCTTTCATAGAGACCTTCAATAGCCGCCCAAACTTCGACATCTTCTTCGCCAAGAAGTGGAAAATTGTAAGGGCCGTGAAGTAGGTAAGAATCTAAATAATCTGTATGCAAATTCTCTAAGCTGCTGGTGAAAGATTGTTCAACCTGAGTTGTGAGATCGGCTTTTGGATCGTATGGTAGGCGGTAATCTTGCCCGTCTAGTGAAGTAAATTTTGACTGTAACCAGATCTCTTCACGCTTAATGCCGCTATTCAACAAAGCCTCACCCACCAAGGCTTCAGAGTAATGTTTCATTTGGTTTGCAGTGTCGATAGCGCGAAAACCAGATTGCAAAGCTAGTTCAACCAAATTCGTAGTTGCCTCTTTTTTCCACGCCGTTCCGTAGATGAAATTGGGGATGTCTGTTGTCATGTTTGATTGGTTGTGATCGCGAAAAGCGTAAAAAGACAAGCTCTTGAGGTCCTTGAAGTCTTGCGAACTTCAAGGATGAGAGCTTAAAAAGAAGAGCGCTGCCCTACTTCACCAGCACGTTAATCTTTGCTTTTACCAGACTTTGCGAAACAAAATCTTCGACTGCTTTTTTGCTAAGATTTTGCGCTAGGGCATCTTTTACTTTTTCGTAAGGCAAAATTTCCGCGGCTCTTTCGTCGGTAAATTTAATGATGATCCATTTGTTGTAAGCGAATATTGGCTTGGAAATTTGGTCTTTATTTAGCGTTTTAATCTCCTTCAATAATTCTTCCGAAATAGAATCTTCTAGCACAAATCCAAGATCGCCGCTTTTTCCCCCAACCTCTTTATCAATCGATTTTTTCTTTGCTTGCGCTGCGAAAGAAGAAGGAAATTTGCTCAGTGATTTATAAAGAGAGTTTGCTTCGTTCTGAGTTTTTAGCGCGATGTAACTGATCCTAAAATCCTTCTTATCTTTTATCTTCTCCGTCAATTCGGCGTAGTTTTTTCTAAGATTTTTTTCGTCTTTAGCTTCTGCAATAAGAGCGATTAAGAGCTTCTGCTGCAAGAGATCGTGCTCAAAAAGTTTCAACGCTTTTTGATAGTCGGCATCTTTATTCAAGCCTCTTTTTTTGGCTTCTTTGTAAAAGATTTCTTTCAGCGCAATCTCTTTGACCAAGGCTTCTTTTTGATCTGAACTAAGATTTTCGAAAGTGAGATTTTTTAATTTTTCATTTTTAGCGATCAGCTTGCCAAGCTCGTAATCTAGGTCTTGGCGAGTCACTTCTCCGCCTGAATAAGTTGCTATGATTTGTGTTTTTGTATCTGTCAATTTCGATCCGGTAAAATTTTTGCACGCGGATAAAACAAGAAATAATGACAGGGTAAGGAGCTTTGATTTGGTGATTTTCATGTTAGTGATTTTTGTTTAGTTGAGGCGTGGGTTTTTGTATTTCCTCTTCGCAAAAATCGCGTAATGAATTTTTTTTCCAAAGGTTTTTTTACAGGAAGCAGCGTCTTCTTGCTAAATTATTTGATGATTTCTTTTTTTGATAAAGGAGCGCGGTAAAGATTTTCGCCATTATTTTGATGAATTTGCGCTTACGGTCGGTGACTACGAATTTTCTTTTTACAAATCTCTTCGGTGATTTTTAAAAGCCTTATCACATCAACTGCTAAAATTTCTAAATCTTCACGCGACATTTTATGCTTTGGATCATATCTGCCGCCGATATAGGCATATTCCAACAAAGCAAATCTGTCGCGATCTGGTTGAGCATTTTGCGGAAAAAGATTCGGCAGATCTTGGTGAAATCTTTCAACTAATTTGCCCAAAGTTCTGAGATGATGTTCGTGCGGATTATAGTTGGTGAAGACGAGCAGAATTGCTTTGTAGCAAGATTCGACGATCTGATTTAGGTGAAAAGACGCGCTCGCAGTTTTGCCTTTTTGTACAAGCACTTTGTAAGTGTCGACGAAGTCATTAGCGCGATCGAACCAGTGATCATAATGCTCTTGCGCGATTCTTTGTGCTTCAAAATTTTTTAATTTTCTCTTCTTTAGCGCTAATGGATATTTCTTCGAATCGAAAAGCGCGATTCCTTCTTTTTCGATGTCGCTGTAGAGGTAATGTCCGTTTTCAAGATGCTCGTTAAGTTGATCGATGTTGATGGCGAGAATTCTAACTGCGGCGCTGAGATTTAATTTATCTAAATATTGGTCGGAGTTCCAATATTTAAATTCAGGAACAGTTTCTAATTTTTCGGTGACGACGAGAATATCATAATCAGAAACATGCCCCGATTTACGATCTGCTTTCAAATCTTTTTCTTCTTTAAAAGTACCGCGGGCGTAAGAGCCAAAGAGGATAACTTTTTCAACATCATCGCAAGATTTAATGATCTCGTTAGTGAGTTTACGCAGCTCGGTTTGTTTAGTTTTTGGAAGATGTTCGAGAGAAAATTTCATGAGTAATTAAGTGGGTGAATGGAAAACTTTCTCTGGCCACACTGCGTCGAGACCCAGAAAGTTTTGAGCTAATTCTTTCTTGGTCTCGACTTCACTCAGCCGGCAAAAGGATTTTATTTATTTCCCAAATAATCTTTCTTACCAATTTCAACGCCGTTGTGGCGCAGGATCGCGTAGGCAGTGATGATGTGAAAATAAATATTTGGCAAAGTGTAGTTAAGCAAATAAGGCAAGCCGATGAAGTTGCTTTCTTTGTTGCGTTGGGTGTAGGTGACTTTGAACTCTTCTTTGCCGTTGATTTGTTCGGGTTTAATAGTGTTCAAAAAATCGACAGTTTTTTGAATGCGTGTTTTGAGTTCAGAAAAACTTTTTTCTTCATCTGGATGAGAAGGAACTTCGATCTCTGCAAGTCTTGCCGCCCCAGCTTTGGCAGAGTCACAAGCGATCTGCACTTGGCGCATTAGAGGAAGCATGTCGGGAAATAAACGCGCATTAAGCAAAACTTCTTCATTAATTTTTTTTGTTTCAGCGTAAGTTACCGCTTTGCTTAAAATTGCAGAGAGGTTTTGCAAGTTGTGGATAGAGGTTGGGATCAGAGATTCGTACATTGAGATTGTCATATTTTTGAAATTGCAGTTTTTAGAAAATTATTTTGAGCAGAGAAATTCTTCGACGAACGGTATCTCGATTAATTTTTTAGAAGTGAAACTATGATTTTGAATAAATTCCAAAACCTCTTTAGAGACCGACATGGGGTCAGATTTATATTGATTCTAGAACATTTCAGATACTGGATTTACTCGGAAAATTTTCATACATCTCTTTTGTCGTGCCAATAAATTTAGCCGCACATCATTCGGCTATTTTAACTTTCTTGATTTCGGTTAAAGATAATCGCATCTCCTTCATCTCTTTAATTTTTCTTACCCACTTAATCATCTCCTCAGAATACATTTGATAGCCTGATTCGGTTATCTCAGCCACTTGCAGCAATCCCTCTTTCGTCCAATGCCTAATAGTTGGAACAGTTTGATTTGTTGCTTTGGCAAGCTCACCGATTTTTAGAAGTTTTTCGTTTTCTGGCTCCTCGGTTTTGCCTTCAATTGCTTTGAGATAAATATTTAATGAGCGATCAACTGCGGCGGCGATTAGTTTGAAGTAATCATTTTTTGAATCTCCTTCGCCATTAACAAGCTGAGGTTTTTCTAAAGATTTAATGTAAGCCAAGCGGTCATTCTTTCTGATAATCGCAGGTGGAAAACCCTTCATCATTAAAATCATATTCATCAGAAGTCGGCCGGTTCGGCCATTGCCATCAATAAATGGATGAATGGTAACAAATCGATAATGGGCTTCAGCGGCAAGCTCGACGGCGTGGAGCTTGGTTTCTTTTTTTAGCCACAAAAAAAACTCATCCATCAAGTCTTGGACTTTTTTTGGATTCGGTAAAACGACAGCTGAACCAGAAATGCGAACCGGAACGCGACGGTAAAGACCAGCATCTTCTTTGTTGATTCTGCTCAAAATAATTTCGTGAATTTTTAGGACATCTTTTTCTTTTAACTCGCTTGGCTTGCGCTTGATTTGCTCTTTGACGAAATCCAAAGCGGCGGCGTGATTGGTTGCTTCAAGATGTTCAGTGATTGATTTGCCGCCGATTGTTAAACCTTTTTCTACAACCAAAGCAGTTTCAGCGCGCGACAAAGTATTACCCTCGATGGCGTTACTGGTGTAGGTTAGTTCGATTCTAAACCACTCTTCCAAGTTCTTTACTAAAGCAGAATCGAAAGGTCTGTGTTTATCTAATATTTTCTTTTTTTCGGTTAGTTTTTTGTAATCCATTTTTCTACCTTACAGTTTTTAAGATTAATAAACTATAAAGTATAACCTTATGGTTTTCAAGAGATAAATTTTAGCTTTTTAGCAAATGGAGAAAAAAGTTCGCAAATCGTATCTCATCCTAACCGTTTTTTATGTAAAAACTCGGTAAACGTGAAAGGATAAAAAAACTCGATGCAGCAAAATAGAGGCTTCAGAAGCTAAAAAACGGTAAACGTGAAACGGAGAATTGGAGACAAAAAAACCAAGAAAATTGGCAAAAATTGATGAATTTTTAGTGATTTTTTGAGGGGAGGGTAAACGTGAAAACTCGCGGTACACGTCACGCGGCCTTGATTTGCTTATGTATACCTTGGGAGAAAAAGGTTCGCAAATTGTATGGCGGAGGAAACGACCACTTTTGCGAACTTTTATCCGTTTTTCTGGAGCCTTTATTTACAAGGGTTTGAAGGCTATTTCATGTGCACCGAAAAGTTCGAAGTTTTGTAACCGGTAGGCAAGTGATATTTTCGAACTTTTTCTCCGACACCTCACGAAGCCTTGATTACCTAAGTCATTTCATGTTCACCTTCGGCTCGATTAGAAATTCCAAAAAACACAGCTTTTTGCATATTTTTGCCAAAAGTTCGCAAATGGGGTCATTTGCCTGAGCGGTTTTCATTACGAACTTTTTATAACTCGTTATGTCCATCTCTGCTTTTACCGCCATCTTTTCCACCCCTCATTCTTTCAACAAAAGATTTTTGTTGTTCGGGTTTTTGAAGACATAATTTTTCGACAAAGCTCATCTGCATTGGTTCAAGAATTGCTTCTGAAGCGTTAGCAAGCTCTGATTTTGTAAGTGATTCATGTAACTTGCTTAAAATGCCTGTGGCTATCTCTCTACTTTCCACAAACATTGGGCCAATAGCTTTATCAACATCTTCTGTTGTTTCAAAATCTGCAGCTATTTTTGCGCTATCAATTACTCCATCTTTATTTAAATAATTCTCTATCAGAAACGCTTTAACTTTTTCTCCAGCTGGCTTAAAGGCATCAAAAATTTCTTTACGAATTATTGCAAAATCTTTTGGCATCCTGTCATTTTCGATTAAATATTTTTCAATCTCATCGCTTCTTGCATCAGAAAACCTTTCTCTCTCCGCCTCATCTAACCTTGAATTTACAAATTCTTTTAGCATTGCCGTTGGAATTGCTTCTGCTTTTTCCGTAAAATGTGAAGAGACCGTATAGTCAAATTTTTGCATAAAAATATTTGTCTTCAACTTTTCATCCGCTCCTAATTCAATTACAGCATCCGATTTTAAATGATCAAAACTGCATGGCATTAGCACTGCCATTGAGGCAAAATTTCCAGGAAATAATCCTGTATGTTTCATCACACATTCTGCACCTTTTTCAAATTCAACTCCTAAAGAATAATGTCTGGAATCGCTCAACTGCTGACGATAAAGTTTTGATACAGCTTCTGGATTATAGGTTAAAGAATTCTCTTGGCCAATAACCATTTTTCCCAACTCTTCAGAGAATTTTTGTAAATCACTAACGCTTGAATAAAGTCCGCCACATGAAGCATGAACTGCTCCCAAGGGAGTGGTATGATTGGCCGGAAATTCAGTATGCGTTAGAACAATTTTATCGCTATGCGGACTTTCTTTACTGCCAGGAATAAAAACTGCCTGACCTAAATGTAGACCTGCTTCGTGTGATTTTGGATCTAATGAATCTTCTAATAATCCGGTATTTGTAAGTTCAAGTTTTGCAAAGACTCTTTCCTGCAATTCTTGTTTATAGCCTCCTTTATCTGAAGCGAGATTAACAATTTCCTCTATTAAGGTGTATCCCACATTTGAATAACGGTATTGGCCACGCTCACATCCTCCTCGTCCCAAATGATCCGAAAAAAATTCTAAAGGTGATAAGTCGCTACAACTGGATGGAGCCAAATAATCAGCATCTCTGCAACCGCTTTGATGCGTTAGTAATTCAGAAATTTTTACATCAGAAAAACCACGACGCTCAAGCATTTCTTGATATTCATCAATTTTTTCTGCTCGCTCGGGATGCTGTAACTTTGCGTTCTCCAACACTTCTTGCAAAGTTGCATCAATTCCTTTTTTACCAAATTTACCATCAACAGCCATCAAGGCGCAAACTGCACCACAGAAGCTTTTAGAGATGCTGGCAATTGGAAATGGCGTATCACGAATTTCTGCGGCAGAATCTAAATCAACCCTTTCAACAACCGATAGAGCTTTATATTTAGGCATTAAGTCTGCGGCATTACTAATGGAGCGGCCTTTTACTGCCTCATTAATAAGTCGTGCACTTTCTTTAATTGCTTTTGGCGAGTCTACACCACTTTCTCTCTCGGCATCTTTTGGATCAGTTTGTAGTAAGAGATCATGTGGTAAATTTGTAGTAATTTTTACAGGCTTCTTAGGATCGACATCTTCTGCAATTCCAAGATTACTCAACAGTGTTTTGGCATCTTCAACTGAACCGCCAAATTTTGCAGCAGCATTAAAAATTTCTTCAGGGGTAAGCTCTCCAATCTGGGTTTCACCATCCTGTTCAAGGTGACCTACTTTTGCATACTGATTAAATCGAAAAAATCCTTTCCTAGCCTCGCCTGATTTGCTTTCAGCATTACGTTTATCCACGTGTTCAACCAGTTTACCAAAGTCGCAATGAGCTAAAGCAACAATTGATGGACATGAAGGATTATTTTCTTTCATGTATTCATTATATCCACTTATCACGTCGTAATCACCTATGGGACCAACATCTAGGATGGTAGGCTTACCTTGTTTAGAGTGTTCCACTGCTTTAGCAAAGATGCTTTCCATTACCATCTTTTGATTTGTTAGGAGACTCATATCTAATTCGCGTGGGTGTTTTCTCACCTCTGTATCAATGCCTTCCACTTGATAATCTAGATCGCCTTTTGATTGTTCTTTAACCTCATCTATAACCGCACCCTTCCCAGCAGATGATGTTCCGAATAAAAGCACGATTGGTGCTGGAGTGTGGTCTAAATTTCCAATCTTAGCTTTTGATCCTAAGCTTTTCATAAAAGATTTTTTGTTGAAATTACCAATACTTAATCATCTCAACCTACATCGAGAGTTCGAGAAAGTCATTATTTTTCACTTGCAGTAGCGGTCGGAGAAGTTCGAAGAAAA
>CAMBFP010000024.1 GCA_945865745.1 Rhizobium sp. Q54
CGAAAGCTGGATGATTTCCATGCGGTCGCGAAGCGGAATAGGAATTGTTGCGAGACTGTTGGCCGTAGCAACAAACATCACTTTCGACAAATCATAATCGACCTCAAGATAATGATCGGAAAAATTACAATTCTGCTCGGGATCAAGCACCTCAAGCAACGCCGAAGAAGGATCGCCACGAAAATCATGCGACATTTTATCGATCTCATCGAGCAACATTAGCGGATTTACTCTCTCTGCCTTGCGCATTGATTGAATGATGCGCCCAGGCATAGAGCCAATGTAAGTGCGTCGATGGCCACGAATTTCAGATTCATCGCGCACTCCTCCGAGTGAAACTTTTACGTATTTTCTTCCCAAGCTTTCAGCGATTGATTTAGCGAGCGAAGTTTTGCCAACACCAGGAGAGCCCACTAGGCAAAGGATCGGGCCCTTAGAATCTTTCGTCTTCATTTGCACCGCGATGAATTCGATGATGCGCTCTTTCACTTTTTCTAAGCCATAATGATGCTTGTCTAAAATTTTCTTAGCATACGCCAAATCTGCGCCGAGCTTACTTTTTCTTGTCCAAGGCAGCGCACAAATCCATTCAAGATAATTACGAACCACGCCAGATTCCGAAGAAAATGGATTCATTTTTTCGAGCTTACTCAACTCACTGTCACATTTTTTTCGCGCTTCTTTTGGCAATTTTAGACGAGCCAATTTCTCTTTGATCTCCTTGGTTTCAGCCTCTTCATCTTGCCCAAGCTCTTTCTTAATATTTTTCATCTGCTCGTGCAGATAAACTTCTTTTTGATGCTTGGTAAATTTTTCTTGAACCGACTTATTGATGCGCTCTTCAGCTTGCCCGATCTCGATTTCTGATTTTATGATTTCGAGTAATTTAAAAAATTTCTGCGCAATATCATCTTCGTCGAGAACTTTTTGTTTATTCGCAAGTGAGCCACTGACGTAGGTCGCGATCATGTAAATTACTTCATGCGGAGCGCGCAACTTCGCAACTGAGGCTAGAATTTCTGGAGTGATGCGTTTGTTGTAAGCTGCATATTTGGCGAAATTATCGATGCAGGCCTTGATCAATCCGAGAGTTTCGTTTGTGTCGGCAATAGTTTTTTGCTCGAGAACAATATTCGCTTCACAAGTAAAAAATTTTCCAGTGCTAATGATTTTTCCAATGCGCGCACGCACCAATCCCTGCAAAATAACTTTGAAAGTTCCGTCGGCTGTGCGGATAGCTTCAACGATGCTGCACAAAGTGCCGGTGCGGTGAATATTTTTCTCGTCAAACTCGTCAAGATCAGGATTGGTTTGCGTTACCGCCAAAACTGGCAAACCCAAGCGCCGAGCATCTTCAATCGAGTTCACGGATTTCTCACGACCAACCAAAATAGTCGTAGTCATTTGCGGAAAAATCACCACGTCGCGCAAAGGCAAAGCGTGAAAAATTTGTGGTTGCGGTTGTTTTTGCTGGGTCATGATTGAAGAAAATAAAATTCGTCCAAAACCTAGTAACCGATTTTCGAAATACAATGTTGACAGCTCTAGCTTTAATCTCCCTCCTCTCTCTATTCGCCTCTCTTTATTTTTTAGCGCAAGAAAAACAAAAATCTTCATTGACCCGCGGTCAGCTTGATCGCGCAGAAAATGAAATAAGTTTTTTACGCAATGAAAAAGAAAAAGAATTGCTGCAGCTCTCAGAAAATTTAATGAATAAAAACAGCGAACAGCAAAATATTTTTAGCGAAAATTTATTTAAAACTTTTGAAAGCGTCACCGCAAAACTTCACGCCCTTGATGAAGAGGTAAAAAAATCCTCCGCTGAAATTAACAAAACTAAAAATGCCTTACTAAGCCCTGGAGGCGCTGGACGCACGGCTGAAATCACCTTAGAAAATATTTTGAAGAGCTCGAATCTTCTCGAAAAAGAAACACTCACTTCGGTTGGCGATTATATTTTGCAGTCACATTTTGGTTCGAATTTAGGCACCGAAGCAAAGCGTCCTGACGCAATTTTATTTCTACCAGACAATCAAATTATTGTCGTCGACAGCAAGTCATCTCCGCATTTTTTAGAACTCGCTGAAGCGCAAAATGACGAAGAGAAAAAAGAGATTTTAGGCAAGATCAAAACCAAATTTCGCAGACATCTCGAAGACTTAAAGCGCAAGGATTACGCCAATTTTCTTTTCGAAGAATTACGCACTAAAAACTCATCTGATTACAAAATTTTTCTGGTGATGTTTTTGCAAACCGAGCAAATGCTTGAAGTGCTAAAAAAAGCCGACAGCACCTTCGAACAAAACGCTTTTGAGGCCGGAATAATTGTCGCAACTCCCGTGGTTTTGATGCATCTTTTATCCAATGTGAAATTCGTCGTTGATCGGGTAAAACAGGAGAAAAATATCGAAATCCTAAAAGTAGAAATGCGCAAACTTTTGGACGCGCTAGTGATGATTGTAAAAGAATCAAGCGAGCTGGGAAGGTCGATGAATAAAGCGCTGATCGGCTATAATAAATTAGCGAAAAACCTTAATCGCGCGACAGCAATTGGTAAAAATATTTCAGAACTTGGACTCGAAGGAAAAAAATCTGCAGAGATGAAAATGCTGGAGGAATTTGTGGTGAGTGAGGAGGAGGATTAATCCCCCGCAATCTCCACCCAAAAAGAATCCAAAATTTAGTCGCGGCTACTTAACGAAGCCGAGTGGTACAAATCAGCATTAAGCACCAAGCCAAACCCAATCATCATCGAAGCCATAATTGTGCCGCCGTAAGAAACGAAGGGAAGTGGGGCGCCTACAACCGGAAGAACTCCCGTTACCATTCCCATATTGATGAACATGTGAATGAAAAAAATATTCGCCACGCCGACTGTTACTAAGCGCCCAAATTGATGCTTGGTTTTCATCGCGATTCTAGAGCAGATGAAGATGATCGCGCAATAAATCACGATCGTAAAAACGCTGCCAGCAAAGCCCAACTCTTCAGAGAGCATTGTGAAAATAAAATCGGTTTGTTTCTCGGGTAAAAAATTTAACTGGCCTTGCGTACCTTCCAAATAACCCTTGCCAAACATGCCACCAGAGCCGATCGCGATCTTGGATTGGATGATGTTATAACCACTACCAAGAGGATCCTCGTCGGGATTTAAAAAAGTCAGAATACGTTTTTTCTGGTAGTCGTAGAGCAAAAAACTCCAAGCAACTGGCAAAAAAGTTAGAGCTGAAACGCCGACTAAAATGAACTTCCAAATTTTTACTCCGGCCAAAAATAAAACTGACACGCCGACTAAAATTAAAATCATTGCCGTGCCTAAATCTGGCTGGTGAAAAATAAAAACTGCCGGAAGTGCAATCATCAACAAAGGCATGATTACGAATTTTACGCTACCGATATTTTTTGCTTCGATGTTGTAAAAATAGCGAGCAAGCGCGAGCACCAAACACACTTTCATAATTTCCGACGGCTGAATTGTTAGCGATCCGATACGAAACCATCTCGTTGCTCCCATTGCGCTGTGCCCCATTATGTCGACGATAATTATCAGCGTCAGCGCGATCGCGTAAAAAAAATACGACGCTCTAAACCAAACTCTGATGTCTGTCACGGCGATGAAAATCATCAGCGGAAAAAAGATGCAGAAAAAAGTTAGTTGCCTGATTAGCCACGGATAAAAAGAACCTCCGCCAGCAGAATAAAGCATGAGAAATCCAGTGAAGGCGAGGGCTATAATCAGTGAAATTAGCGACCAATTCAGCTGCTCGATTCTCTGTGAAAGGGGGATGTTTGAGTAAGTAAAATTCATTGTTGAATCATTGTCTGGAGCCGCGCGGATTGCGATTCCAAGCGCTGCTTAAGACGGCTTGAATATTAATCAAGCCATCTTAGGTTCGCGCAAATTTTTTTTCATAGGCAGGCTACGCATCCTGTATTTTCAAGCAATGTCAGACAATAAGAAAACAAAACTCAAAATAAAAAGTTGGTACTCGAATCGTTACCAAATAGTAATGGTGCAAAGAAATATTTTGCTCCTCTTTACTTTGGTTTCGATGTTTTCTGTCGCCATCGCGGTGATTTTTGTGAAAAATGTAATGTCGTCAAAATCAATTGAGCCTTACGTTATCGAGGTCGAAGAAAAAAGCGGAGTCGCTACGATTGTTAATCAACTAACCTCGGAAAATTTCACCGGCGATCAGATGGTTCGTAAATATTTTATTAACCAATTTATCCACGCCGCCAGCGGCTACGATCCAAAAACCTATAAACAAGATCTTGACAAAGTTCGCCTCTTCTCAACTCCTGGAATTTACGGCGACTATCGCAATCGCATTAACGCCAGAGTTCTTGGCGCTGATTCGCAAATTGACGTTAGAATAAAATCAGTGCAGCCACTCGACAACAACACCGTGCAAATTCGCCTTGCTCGACAAATCACCAGAAAAGAATCTGCTGTCGAAACCAAAGATGAAATCATCACCATGAGCTTTTACTTCGCTCCGCAAATGAACTTAACGATGGAAGAAAGGCTCATCAATCCTCTCGGCTTTCAGGTCAGTAGATACACGATTGCGGAGGAAGTATTTTCTTACTAAGCATGAAAAAATTTTTTCGGAATAGTTTAGTTTTTTGCTTTTTCTTTTCCTCGCTCGCTTACGCACAAACCCCGATCACTACCGATTCACGCATTCGCACTCTCGTCTATAATCCGAACGAAGTTTACGAATTAAAGTTCTACTACAATTATCAATCCTTCATCGAATTTTCTGACGACGAAGAAATTGAAATGATCTCGATTGGCGAAGCATTTGCTTGGCGCTTAACCCCTGCCGGACACAGGCTTTTTGTGCGCCCGCTCGAAATCGCCGCGCACACAAACATGACAATCATCAGCAACAAACGCACTTACCATTTCGACATTCGCTCGGATGAATTCACCGGTAAGGCTGATGAAGATTTGGTTTACACGGTAAGATTTTTCTACCCACAAATTGGTCAACCTTTGCCAATTCCACCGCAATTAGCGGTTCCAAATATTGCAGCAAAAACTGCCCCTGCTCCGGCACTTCAAAAGCCCCCAGCCTTGCCCAGCGCTCCTTTTGCGGCAATGCCGGCCCCAATCCCCCCTGTTAATGTTGGCGAAGATCTTCCCGGAGTAATCTCGAGAAATCCCGAAGGTTCCGATTTAAATTTCGACTACAGCCTCGCCGGAAAATCCGACAATATCATGCCAGTGAAGATTTACGATAATGGCTCTGAAACGAGTTTCCAATTCGCCAATGACAACTTAGTAATTCCAACAATTAGCGTAGTAGATTCTTCCGGAATGGAGCGAGCTTTAACCTACGTAATTCGCGGCGGTTACGTCATCGTGCCTACGGTGGCTATGCAATTCACCCTTCGCCTCTCTGATGGATTGCTCTGCGTATTCAACAACAAAAGGTTGGCGACTAAATAGTTAACACCAACTTGTCTTGGTAAAATTCATATTTTCTAAACTGGCGCAAGAATCTCATTCCGAGTAAAGATGTTCCCATTTCTGCGCTATTCACCGAGGCAGAAACCTTACGAAAAATCACGTCAGCAACTGTAATTTCATCCAACACAACCATTGCCCCGAAAGACTTGCCATTGGCGGTTTGGTAAGTTCTGTCGAAACGCAAATTATTAACATCAATTCCAACCTTCTTCGCCTCTTCTAGACTCAAAACAATGTCGCTTGCTCCGGTGTCAATCATGAAGCGAACTGGAACGCCGTTGATCTTCACATTCAAATAAAAATGCCCGTCTTGCGAGAGATTAATCACCAACTCTCCCGATTCTTTAACCTGCGCCCGCGAAGGATTTACCTCGCCTAAAATTCGATTTTTAAAATCAGAAAATTCGAAACGGTAAGAGTAAAGCGCAACAACAACAAACCCAATTCCCGCCCAAGCCGCGAGATATTTTAGAACTTTTTTAAAATCTAAATCACGTCGCGAAGCCACGCTGCTGATAAGCAGAACCAAAATCAGCGCGAAGTAAATAAAATTTTGCCAGTCGTTATTTTGCATTGGTTTTTGTTTGCGTTTGTACTTGGGTTTGTACTTGGGTTTGTGTTTGGGTTTGTGTTTGGGCTTGTGTTTGGGCTTGTGCTTGTGCTTGGGCTTGTTTTCGATTCAAAAAATTGCTCACTTAAATAAAACTTTCGCTGGTTGAGCGCAGTCGAAACCTAGAAAGTTCGGCGCAAATCTTTTCTTGGTTTCGACTGCGCTCAACCAGCGAAAAGATTAATCCGCTGAGCATGCGAAAGGATTAATTGTTGAGCATGCGAAAAGATTAATTTGCCGAGTATTTCGAAATTCACTTTTTTAAAAAGTTAAATCCTTGCTAAATTTCCTTTTTTTAAAAATTAAATCCCCGCCAATGCTGGCTAGAATGTAATTTTGCCAGTCGTTATTTTGTATTGGTTTTTGTTCGTGCTTGGGTTTGGGTTCGTGCTTGTTTTCAATTCAAAAAAATTGCTCGCTTAAATAAAACTTTCGCTGGTTGAGCGCAGTCAAAACCTAGAAAGTTCGGCGCAAATCTTTTCTTGGTTTCGACTGCGCTCAACCAGCGAAAAGATTAATTTGCCGAGTATTTCGAAATTCACTTTTTTAAAAATTAAATCCTCGCCAATGCTGGCTAGAATGTAATTTTGAGCACTGTGCTCAAAATCTTTTCTGCGAGTAATTTTGCTAATTCAGACTTAGAAATTTTCCCCAAATCTTCGCTTTTATTTTTGCTGACAAACATTGCCTTCGTCTCGCCAGAACCAAAAATTTCTCCCGACTCAATGTCGTTGGCAACAATCAAATCGCAGTTCTTCTTTTTCAATTTTTCACGCGCGTATTTCTCGAGATTTGAGCTCTCGGCAGCAAAGCCAATTACTAGCTCTGGGCGTTTTTTAGAATTGCCAACAAACTCCAAAATATCCGGATTTTTTTCGAGCTCGATTGTCAGATTTTTTTCTGAATTTTTTTTAATTTTCTGAGCCGAGAAACTTTTTACTTTAAAATCGGCAACCGCTGCGCAACCAATAAATACTTGGGTTTTTGCGAGATTGCCCTTCACCGCTTCAAACATTTCTTCTGCAGTTTTTACGCGGATTATTTTTTCTTTCGGCAGAAAAATTGTCTCACGAATATTGCCCGCAACCATTGTTACATCTGCTCCCATCTCGTTTAGAACCTTAGCAATTTCAATTGCTTGCTTGCCCGAAGAATGATTGCCAATGAAGCGAACTGGGTCAATTGGCTCGATCGTGGATCCGCCCGTAATCAGAATTCGTCGACCCTTCAAGCGATTTTGATTTTCAAAAAAGTCGCAAATTTTTTCACAAATTTTTTCCGGCGCCGCCATTTTTCCAACACCAAGTTCGCCACAAGCAAGAATGTCTACTTCGGGATCAACCATTGCCACACCTGACTCAACAAGAGTCTGTAAATTTCTCTGAGTCTGCGCATTCTCCCACATTTTTTCATTCATTGCGGGCGCTAGAATAATTTTTTTATTCGCCGCAAGAATCACCGAAGAAGCCAAATCTGAAGCGTAACCATTCGCTAATTTCGCAATAAAATCCGCTGTCGCTGGTGCAACAACAATCAAGTCTGCCTGGCGCGAGAGCTGAATGTGAGAGATTCCGGTCGCATCCTCATCCGAAAAAATTTCTGTGTGTGTTTTATTTCCCGACAGACTCGAAACCAAAAGCGGCGTAATAAATTTCTGCGCCGATTCGGTTAAAATGCAGGTAACTTCGTAAGATTTTTCCCCGGTAGATTTTTCCCTGGAAGATTTTTCCCCGGTAGATTTTTCCCTGGAAGATTTTTCCTTGGGAGATTTCTTCCCAGAAGATTTTTTCTTCAGCAAGCGCAGCAAATCCATCGACTTGTAAGCAGCAACCGAGCCAGTGATTACGAGGAGGATTTTTTTATTCATTCTTAACGAGGTTTGGAAAGGTCGCCGACGACGATACGAGATGCCGAGGTTAGAGCGACGGAAGTTTTTGGCACTAAGGAAGTGCTTGGCACTGCTCGGTAAATATTTAAAACTTCGAGGGCTTCCTTACCAATTTTCTTCGCCTCTTTTCCCCCGCTTACTTTGTAGCCCTCTTCCTTTTTATAATAATTCATCAGCTCTTTTCTGAAATCTTCACTCTTAATTCGCACTTCAAGACTCCCAGACTCTTTGACGACTTCGACAAATTTGTTTTCGCCCGCCCTTATCAAAAGCGAAGCATCGTCCCCGGTTTTACTATCTTTTAAATCTAGCGTAATCTCACCACCAGATTTCGCCTTCATTCCTTCGATTTCGATCTCGATTTCGGTCTCACTTTCTAAATTGGGAGACCCTTCGCCTTCATCACCAAGATCTGGTTCTTCATCTTCTAAACCACCAATATCTTCGCCATCCTTTTCTTCAGCCTTTCTAGAAGAGCCTTCAAGCAAAATTTTTGTTAATTCTTCATCTTCACCTTCTAAACAAATCTCCAATGCCTTGCTTAAAAAACCCTTATCCCGCCTTGCGTGAGGAAGCAATTCTAATACAGTTTCTACATTTTTTTCTGCAATCGCTTTTAAACAAAGCTCTGCAAAGTCTATAAATTTTAAAGGGCTTGCTCCTTCTGGAACGAAGATTCCGGATAAAATTTCAAATCCATCCTCTCTAAATTCACCCCTATCTGAAGTGATACTATCGATAACTTTCAGAGCATCGTCCCTGAATGTTTCTTCACTAAAAAGTGCCTCAAGACTAAAAATCTTTTCTATTTTTCCCGTATCTTCATCGGCGGCAAATTTAGCGACCAATTCATCCAGATATCTTGCGCCTGCATTTTTGTATGCTTTTTCAATCGTTGGCATTTCCATACCTAGAAGACTATCATTTGCACTCTCTCTAACTTCAACTGGCATATCTTTTAGTAATATCATCAAGGATCTGAGACTCGATTCACCAGCTTCACATTCAAGAATTGCACTAACCAAACTAGCTGGTCCTAGATCACTTTCCCTTTCCTTCGGAGCTCCATCCGGTCCAGGTTTTTTAAAACCCTCTGAAGCTGGGGATGAATCGAGGCCTTCACCCTCAACTAGAGAAAGAGTGTTGCCGTGCAAAGATGTCATAGAAAGAAGAAAGGCGAAGGCGCCATTTGCCCAACATTGATTTCCGGCATTTGCCGCGCCACTTCTTTGACTTCCCGGAAGAGGGGTTCTGTAGCTTCCTGGATCATCTCCCAGTGGCGTATATTTAACTACATAGGCATCTTTCATCGCTTCTTTCAAATCCTCGTCTTCAACCAGATTCCTCCAGCTATCATTGTAGCAATACCATTTTTTATCCGATTCTTTGACGTAAGTAACATAATGACCGCCTCCGGCCCCTCCATAATGACGAATAAAAGAAGTGGCTTCGTATTTCTGCTTTTCTTCGGATCCTTCAACCGCGAATTCTACATTATCTAGCTCCACCTGATCTGTTATCTTTTCTGCCTCCTTCTTACCCTTCTTTTCATTGCGTTTTAGCGCCATGACAATCTCGGCATTTCTATTGAAAACAGATGGGGTAAGCGTTTTTGTCGCAGGTGTTTTTTTACCACCAATAGTCAGCCACTCTTCTTCTTGCATAGCTTCACTTTTACAAAATCCATTCAGCAATGCGCTTAACTTTAATGGATCCTCGCCTTTCACCTGTCTCTCAGAAAAGACTATATCCAATTTTGAATCCAAGGTGATCGTTTCGCTTTTGTATTCAACCCCTGTCTCTGAAGATTTAACCAAAGAAGAAAGGCGAACCTTATTTTGAGCTGGCAACAAATAATCTAGAGCAACATTCAAGAATTCTGTCGTATCAAGTTGAACCGTAGCATCAGCTAAATCTTTCATTACATCAGGCGGCAAAACAGCTTGAGCAAAGGCATCGCGGCATTTTGCTTTATTTGCGATCATAGCCTTATCACCTAACACATCCGCTTTGAATGATTGATGTATCGCGCGCGCAAATGTAACCTCAGCTTTTTTTGTCTTTTCTTGCTCTTTAATAAAAAAACCAATACGTCTTTTGGCCTGAGCATCGGGGACTAAATCAAGCGGCGCTTTACCTTCATCATTTTTTTCTAAGATATCTGATCCATTAGCAACGCAAATTGAAATGAGATCGAAACGGTTATTTTTACATGCCGCAAAAAGCAGCTTTTTGCGAAGCTCATGATCTATTACCAGATTTGCTTCTGCAGTGACAGTTGCGGAATCTTCCGGTTTACTGCGAAGCATCTTTTTTAAAAGTTTAGATTCAGCAGCATCGGCTTCAGCTGCAGGAACTTCCTTCTCTTTTAAAGGTTCGGCGGTAGGCGGCGCCTTAACTCCTTCTGCTTTGGCCTTAGGAGTCAGCTTAACTTCGATATAATCCCGATTCTCTCTCCAACCACGCTTCGGCTCTACTGTGCCCTTCCATTTTCCTAACAACCCTTCTTTAACAATAGTATCAAGACTCATTTCTAAACCAACCATCTCATCAACACGTTCAAAAATTTTTCCGACGTAATCTCTTTTATCCGAATCTATTCCACAAAATTCTATTTCAACATTAGCGATTCTTGCTGCCAAATATTGCATCGCGATTGAAAATTCTGGAGAATTGCTAAAAGCGCCAGCGCCAAGCAATCCGGTTTTAATTTTACAGGTTTTTCCTTCCGCATCCGCAACCTTCTTTGCCAATTGAAACCCAGCAAGGGCGTTATTGAATAAAGCTTTTATACTTTTTTCAGTGTCTGATCCACGCCCTCCTTTTAATGAATCTGCAGCAATGGCTAATTCATTAAAGGTGGTGAATGGACTATCTGACCCTCTTATCATTTCACTAAGCGGAACATCCCATTGTCGATCATCTCTGCCGTAAGGAAGTTTCAACTCATCAAAATCTTTAATTTGGCCAACAATAACTACTGGAGTCGGTTTATCTTTGATTCCTTTCGATCTTGTCTCGAGCCCTAGAGCAGAATTATTTGCCGTAAGAATTGACGCCGTAGTAGATAGAACATTTTTTCTTTCTTCTTGAACAAACCCATTTCCAAAAGTTCCTCCGCCATATTCTGAGCTAGCAAAATTTACCTGGAACACCATCTCTCTATCCGAACCCTCTTTTTCCCATTTTATTAGATTGCTTGTAACTGTCTTTTTTGTCTTGGAGACATTGGCGGATATTTCTTTTGTCGCATTAAATTCATAATCATCTTTTTTATAAATTTTTATCTCTTGTTCACCAAAAGCTTTTTTTAGACCAGGAATTCCGGCTTCCATCTTCTCAAGAAAGTCTTTCTTTGCATCGCGAGGTTTTCCTGCGTTGGTTCTTAAATTACGTTTTGCCTCCCTCCATAAACCTATATATGATGCTTCATCACCGAGAAGGTCTTTTATTTTTATTTCATGAGCAGGAATGAGATCTTGAGATGGTTTCAACTCACTTTTCTTAGGCCCCTCCTTCTTCTCAAGTTTTGGGGCGGAAGCTGGCGGAGTTTCTAATTTCGACCCATCTTTAATGGCCGTCTTAGTTAGTTTCGCCACAGCACCCACTAAACACGGGTGACCAAGATAAACCTTAACCTTCACCATAGCTGGTTCTTCTTCGGCGGCAAGCCAACCTTTCATCATCCATTCGGCAATTTCTTCTGGTGAATGATCGCCGCTGTAAATGCCTCCAGAATATAAGGGCAGGCACAACTCTGTAATTCCCTTCTCACTAAGCTGAGTTCTAAACTTTTTTCCAAAAGCGGTCATTAACCTCTCTGCTTCAGGAGCTTCGATTTTCTTCTCTTTAGTATTTCTAAGATCTGGCGATGCAGAGTAGAGAATTTTCTGAACTTGAGAACCTTGTTTAAAACCCTCAATCTCAGTAAGATCAAGCAATTGGACAGTGCCGATTGCTTTTTCAGCGCCTTCTACTTCTTTGGGCCCTTTAGCTAATTCTGCATTGGCCAGACCCAACACATTACCTCTCATTTCTCTCAAATAGACTTCCATCTTACCATTCATGCCTTCGCCAGCAATCTGCCAAAACATACCAGGACTGACTGATCCAGCTAATGCTACCGGCACTTCTTTTAAAACATCTTTTTCTGGATAATCTTCCGGCGGGGAAATAAAGT
>CAMBFP010000025.1 GCA_945865745.1 Rhizobium sp. Q54
ATTTAGACAAATCTATATCTTGAACATGATAAGCCAAATTAAACACCACTCTTAATAAATTAAGATCAATTTTTGTATCTTCTTTCTCATCTCTAATAATTCTGCCAATACTTGTACTCAGCAACTTCCGAGTAGGATCTTCCTTCTTAGGACTACTTACAACTGAAGAGCTTTCCAATGATTCATCTGAATCAGTCTCTTCTCTTATATCAAAAAGTTTTGCCAAAGTATCATCTTTTATCTCTAATATAAGATCTAATTTTTGTCTAAGGTCTTCTTGAGACATCTTAGATAGGTATCCAAGCAGATGGGTATGAAGATTCATCTTTTCTTTGGCAAGCTTGCGGAATTTAGTTAGTGAAACAGCCTTTGCGGTGATTTGTCTAAAATCTTGAAAAAATTGATCTTGCGTCTTGCTCATTTTTGTTTGTTTATTTTTTGACCATAAATCGCTGGGTTTATCCTAATGGATGTCTAAACTTTAAGCCTAAAGTGAAAAACATCTTCATCCTGCACGACAATTTCTTTCCTTCTAGTCTTAATTTCTTCGCGCTCTTTATACCTTTTTCACCATTTTTACACAAGTTGGGTAATGGTTTTAAGAAATTAGCGACACCAAATCTTCATCTAAAAGCTTGTGTTGTTTGGCAAATTCTAGGTCTGGCAAAAAACCGGTTTGTTTCAACAATCCAAAGATGATTACATTTTTGTCACTAAAGCTATTTATACCAGTTGACGCCATTAACAACATATCAGACCTGGGGGAGTTTCTTTTTTGCAAAAAAGATAAAGATGATGAGATGTATTTCTTGCAGGTTATTTGAGATTGATTGGTGAGTAATTTTTCGTAGAGGTTTGAATTTCGTTTTTTGCTAAACGAGGAATTCACGTCGCTTTTAATAAAAATAACCTTGCGCATTAAAGTTAAGAACTCTCTTTCAATAAAAGACAAACTAAAGCTGTATGGATCACAAGAAGTTGGCATAAAAATTGCATCAACTTTATTTTGAGGTTCTTTCAAGAAGTAATTCTTAATTCCATCGGATGTCTTTAGAGTTCCAAACCAAACCCTCTCATAACCATCAATCTTGAAATTATCGATTTCCATAAAACGGCCAGTGTGATAAGCGTTTCGAATGCCGGTGGAAATCTTTGTTTCTTCCAAATTAAATCTTCCACTTGCCAGCAGGGCGCTTAAAGAAATTGCGGCATTGGCGATTTGGTATTCGCCAGCTAATTTTGGTTTTTGCAGTTTAAAACTTTTACCAAAACCTTGGTAGGAAAAATGATTCTCATCGAATTCTTTTATAGTAAAGTTGTGACCAGCAAAATAAAGCGGGCAACTCTTCTCATCTGAAATTTTTCTAATCACTTTTTCCACCGCATCTTCCTGTTTTGCAGAAAAAACTGGAACGCCATTTTTAGCCAAACGTGATTTTGTTTCTGCGGCGCCTTCAATTGAGCCAAAGGTGGTGGCATGGTTATCACCAAAAATTATGGTGTTGATGATGGTGGCAATGGTGTTTTGTTCGCTGAAAATGTTAGTGACGTCGTTCTCGCCACCAGTTACAACCTCAACAATTGTCGCATCCGCCTTATTTTCAGCAAAAGCTAAAGTGATGGCCGGAATGATAAACGACCAGTTAAGATAATTATCTTCTTTGATTTGATCTTCGGTTAAGCCTTCTTCTTTATTGGTCTTGGCAATTTTTTCTTTAAAATCTTCTTTGTCTTTAATTTTGTTGAAAGCAGCTTCAGCTCTGGATAGGTAATCGTAATATTGCCAATCTAGAATTTCTTTACCTGCGATGATGCAGTTTTCGTTATCGCGCACTATTGCTGGCGAGGTTAGAACATGGGCAGAATAGCCATTTTGCTCAAGGATAGATCTTAAAAAAGCGCAGGTTGAGCCTTTGCCGTTTGAGCCAGTAACATGAATAACTGGCGGAACTTTATCTTGTGGGTTGCCAAGCTCTTTAAGAATTTCATGGATTATTACTCGATCTTTTTTTCGCCAATAGTTTCGATTTGCCGTTATTTCTTTATTTCTGTTTTTAACCCACAATGAGTAACCATAAGAATGTGAATGAAACTGAATAATTGTTTTATCGGCGCCTGCTGCGATTAGCTTTTTGCAAAGACTGTAAAGCTTGAAATCGAAAGCTTTTAATAAGGCTTCATTGAGTTGAAGATTGCTAATTTTGCTTCCATATTTTGTAAGCAAGGTGGCTGCACAATTCTCTTTTTTATCATTTCCAAATCCGTCAATTGATCTGAGTAGTAAATCACCAACATCACATCCCCAATCTATGAGCTTCTCTAAAATTAATTCGTGGTAAAAATCAATAAAACGAACTGAATAAACATCCCACATCATTTGATCTTTGGCCTCTTCAGTTATTTTGTAATCGTAAAGACGAAAGAAATAATCTATCTCATCTGCCTGTGATTTTGTTGCCTCGCGATAATAAGAATATCTTTTAACCAGCTTAACCAACGCTTCATTTATCTCTTTGTTGGAGAGCTCACCCATTGCAACCAGATGCGTAATAAGAGTCTCTCGATCTGGATTAAAAGTTATTAAATTTGATAAGGCGTAGATTATAACTTCTTTACTTATGCGATCCCCATAAAATTTGGCAAATAACCCGCAATCAACAAGCCTCTGTTTTTCTAGCAAATTTCGAAGAATCGCGTCATAGCAGGTAAAATCATCAGCCAACTTATCTAACTTATCTTCTGCCTTATCTTTCTTTTCATCGAAGGTTTTTAGGCAGTCGATGAAGTTTTTGTTTTGAGTGTATAGCTTACCAAAATTGATCTCATTAAATCGATCAAGACCTTCAGACAGAGCTCCTTGGGATATTTCTTGTGGATTAAGATTTGAGAATGGAGCTAGAAGCTCGAGAGAAAGATTCTGCCTTTTAAAATTATCAAACAGCTCTAAGGATTTGATTTGATTAGAAAAAAATGACAAATCATCGCTTAGCACAAATGCATCAGCCAAAACACGAGAGTTAATTTCCTTTAACAATCTTACGTGGAAAAAGACATCGTCTAAATTTTTTGCTTCAGGCGGCTTTATGAATTCTGCCAACTCAATTTCTTGGGATATAAAATTTCGCTTCTTTTTGAAATAAGTTAGAATTTCTAAGTTCTTTTCGTGATCTGTTTTTATCGCTAAATCGCTTGGCTTAAATTTGGTTTGATCAAAAAAATAGACCGAAATTTCATTTTTTGTTTCTTCCAAAAGAGACTTGAGAAGCATGCATTGATTTACAGTTCCAGAAAAATAAATGGCTAAACGCTTACTGGAATCAAGGCTTCGTAAGGAACTGGAAATTACTTTGTTTTGTTTTTTCACTTAGTCATGAATAAAATTTTGACTGTAAGCATCGAGGCCAAATCTTAGTCTTATTAATGTTTTTCCGTAATGCTTTGTTGATAAGGCTCAGTTCCGTAATTAGTCGGTGGAACGTAATATTGATCAGCATCGTAACCATAATAAGGCGTAGGCGGAATTTCGTAAGGGTTAGAATAATTTCTTGAACCGCCTTGTTGTGGCGGATACTGTTCGTATGGATTTTGTTGGTAAGGCTGCTGCTGATAATTAGGCTGCTGGTAAGGTTGCTGTCGCTGATCTTGACGATAATAACTTGGATTAACTTGGCGGCTTGGTGCCTGCATTGGTGCTTGAGCTGGAACTTGATCGTAACGATCGTAAACAGGAGGATTATAACCACATGAAGCGAGACAAAGAAGCAGGTATGTAGCGGCGATACGCTGTATTTTCATTTATTAATTTTGTCTTTAAACCGCTCAATTACATGCGGCGCGGCAACCTATTCACGAAAACCCTAGAATCAATATGACTAGAAATCCTGATCAGAAATTTATTTCTTACGCACTCAAATTGGCACAAAGAAATCTTGGCGGAACCTCACCAAATCCAGTTGTGGGTTGCGTTATTGTTCATGAGGGAAAAATAATTTCTTCTGGCATAACTGCTCGCGGAGGCAGGCCACACGCCGAAAAAATCGCTATCGACAAAATCACCGACAAAAAAATTTTAGAAGAAGCAACTCTTTACGTAACACTTGAGCCCTGCTCTCACTTCGGTCAAACCTCACCTTGTGTTGATGAAATTATTAAAAATAAATTCAAACGAGTTGTGGTTGCCACGCAAGATCCTGATTTACGCGTCAATGGAAATGGAATTGCTAAACTGCGCGAAGCTGCGATTGACGTTACTTGCGGACCATGGGACAAAATTTTAGAAAAAGAAGCGCAAGAAATTAATCGGGGATTTTTTACCGCCAAAAAACTAGGCAGACCCTTCGTAACTTTAAAACTCGCCACAAGTTTAGACGGCAAAATCGCTACCAAAAATTTCGACAGCAAATGGATCACCTCCGACCGAGCACGTGACTTTGCTCATTTTCTTCGCGCCAAAAATGATGCAATCTTAGTTGGCGCCAACACTGCAGCAAAAGACAATCCGCGTCTTGATTGCCGACTTCCTGGCCTCGAAGAATTTTCGCCAAGAATAATAATTTTAAGTCACAAAAATTTTAGCGGAGAGCTTGAAGATATTCTAAAACAACTTTGCTTAGAAGGAGTAAATTCGCTCCTCGTCGAAGGCGGTCAAAATGTTGCAACACAATTTCTACAAAAAAATTTAGTCGATGAATTGGTCTGGATTCGTAATAAAAAAATCATTGGCTCTGACGGAATTTCTGCCATTGGCGAGATAAATTTAGAAAAAATTTCTGAAGCTCTAAATAATTTTGAACGCCAAGAAATTCGTGAGATGGATGAGGATGTGATCGAAATTTTCAGAGCAAAATTTTTGTCATAATTTTTAATTCATGCCACGGGGGCAGAAATTTACTTTTTTTCTGGATGCAGAGAAATCATGGTCTGGTGAGGGGTGGCCTGTCAAAATTAACTCCAAGCTCCCAAAAATTCTTTGAAATGTTTTTTTTCTTCCGATCTCGCTTCCAAAAATTCGCGTAAATTTTCCTTACATTTGAAGAAGGAGTCTTTCGAGAGAGTGCCGTTGTGATGTTGGTAAACCAAGTAGAGCAAGTAAGTGTTAATCACATCAGTTTCGCAATAATCACGAATCTCTTGCAACTTGCCGTCGTCGAACATTTGAGTGACTTGCGAACCATCAACGCCGAGTTTTCCAGGCAAGCCAAATGCAGCGCAAAGTTCGTTCATTTTAACTTTTGCGGAAGCGCCAAAATCAGAAAAAGCATCAACCAAATCACAATGCCAATCCAGGGAATAACGTTGAGAATAATTGTTCCACTTGTCGCCTTTTTTGTAGAGCCACGAAGCCTCAACTTCATTTTTCATCGCTGCATATTTTAGCACCGGAAGGTCAAAACCTTTGCCATTAAAACTTACTAAACGGGAAAAATTTTTCTTAAGATGAGCAAAAAATCCACGCACTAAATCAGCTTCTGAGCTAAGTAAATCGCCACCAGAACGAATATCAATTAAGCGATAAAATTCTTGTCCGCTAAAATCACGCACGATCTCTGCCTCTAAAAAACTAATTGCCGCAACTTGATGAAATGGTTGGCGCAAAAAAGAATTTTTCTGGTCGGTAAGGTCGAGATGGTATTTTACCAAACCCTCGCGCAATTCACTCAACGAACCGTCTGGCGAATCTAGTAAATTTTTTGCCGCGTTTAAGTCAGGAATTGTTTCAATATCGAAAACAAAAAGATTTTGATGTTGCATTTGAGTAGGGCCCAATTGGAATTAACTTCACTCTTCTGAAATTCAAAAACACATCAAAACAATGCAAGCAATTGTTCTAAATAGCTCTGGCGGCAGCTTTAAAATCGAAAAAGTCGCCGATCAAAAACCAAAAAAAGATGAAGTATTAATTAAACAAACCGCGATCGGCGTAAATTTTTTCGACGTCTGCTTTCGTCGCGGCCAATTCAAACTCGACAAAGTTCCCGCCATTCTTGGCCTGGAAGCCTGCGGAATTATTGAATCGGTTGGCGAAGGCGTAACCGATTACAAAGTGGGAGAGCGTGTTGCCTACGCTACTGGTGGCATTGGCGCTTACACTGAAAAACGCGTAATTAATCAGCATCATCTAGTTGTTCCGCCGAAAGAATTAACTGACGTACAAGTTGCGGGCTCTTTGCTTAAAGGTTTGATGGCGCACACCTTGCTTCATCGCGTTTACATTGCAGCACGCGTTAAAAAAGTTCTTATTCACGCTGCCGCTGGAGGGCTTGGTCACCTAATGTGCCAATGGGCGAAGCATCTAGGCCTAGAAGTATTTGGCACTGTCGGCTCAGATGAAAAAATATCTTTCGCCAAAGGAATTGGTTGCGATCACGTTATTAATTACAAAACCACAGATTTTGTTGAACAGATTTCTAGTATTACCAATCACTCTGGCGTTGGTTTGGTTTACGATTCGGTTGGAAAAGATACTTTAGAAAAATCTTTAGAATGCTTGTTGCAGCTGGGCATGTGCGTAAGCTTCGGCGAGTCTTCTGGCCCTACAGAAAAACTTGATCTCAATCGCTTACTTCTCAACTCACTCTACATAACTCGCCCTACTCTGGCGCTTTATAAAGCTAATCGCATTGAGCTTGTTCTTGCTGCGAATGAAGTTTTTGCCGCATTAACCAAGGGAGTTTTAAAACCGAAAATTACCACTTACCCATTCCAAGATGTGGCCAAAGCACACAAGGATTTAGAAAGTCGCAAAACAATGGGCTCACTGGTTTTAACGGTTTAAATTACGCAACATCTGATCTCACTTCCCTTCTCCAGGTCAGGCGCAGCGCGTTAAGAATCGCGACAACATCAATCAACTCTTGCAGCACGGCACCTGCCACCGGCGTGATTAAACCTGCGGCAGCGAATCCCATTCCAACTACGCTGAACAACATTCCGCCAACTGCACTTTGCAACGCGATTCTCCGCATTGATTCACTGATGTGAATTAGCTGGTCGAGCTTAAGTAAATTACTTTCCAAAATGACTACGCCAGCAGATTCAGAAGTAACTACATTTTGTTTACCAAAAGCAATTCCAACCGTTGCCGCCATTAGCGCCGGCGCATCATTAATTCCGTCGCCCATGAAAAGAGTTGGCGCTTGTTTGGTTTCATTTCTAACAATTTCTAACTTTTGCTCGGGAGTTTGCGAAGCGAAGTAATGCTTGATGCCAAGAGCCTCGGCAAGATAAGTAACTTCCGAATCGCGATCACCAGAAAGCAAAATAATTTTCTTAAAATTGTGATTCGGACCAAGATGTCTGATGAAGGGATTGCTCTCGTTACGCGGTTGATCACGAAAATATAAAATTGCCGCCGGCTTTTCATCAACAACAACTACGCATTCTAACCCAACTTGCGTTGGCGGCAATTCTGCAGAAATTTTTTTGCGGCTAGTGACTAGAATTTTATGCTTTAAGACATTTCCTCTCAAGCCTTCTCCCGAACTTTCTTCTAAATTTTCTACTGCGACTAAAAGTAATTTTTCTTTCTCGGCAGCTTTCAAAATCGCACCAGCTAAAGGATGACGAGAGTAGCGCTCAAGACTTGCGGTCATTTGCAAAATTTGCTCACGTTTAAATTTTGTAAGCAAAACAACTTCCGCTAATTCTGGTTCGCCGTAAGTTAATGTTCCGGTCTTGTCAAAAATAGCTGTAGAACAGGTTGGAAGTCGTTCGAGCACCGTCGGATCTTTAATAATTATTCCGTGTCGCGCCGCAATCGAGATCGCGCTGATGATGGTAATTGGAATGGCGATCAAGAGTGGGCAAGGTGTGGCAATAACAAGAACCGCAAGAAAATTGGTTAAACTTCCGCTAAAAAATAATGTCGCAAAAGCAAAAACTAGAGCGATTGGTGCAAAAATTGTACCGAGCTGATCGCCGAGCCGGCGCAGGTTAAGACGCTGCTGATGAGCGTCCTGCATCACCTCAACAATTTTAGCGTAACGTGAATCTTGCGCTAATTTTTCTGCACGAACTGTAAGCAATGAATCACCATTAATGGCGCCAGACAAAACATAAGAACCGACAGTTTTAGAAATTTTGTAAGGCTCGCCGGTTAAGTAAGATTCATCCATCGCCGAAGAGCCGGTAACTATCACCGCATCAACCGGACAAGTTTCGTGCGGATAAATCACGAGCAGATCACCAATTTTTATTTGCGCAATTTCGACATCTTCAACTTTTTCTTGGCATTGCAAATGTGCCGTTGATGGCATGCGCTTAGCTAAAGCTGCAAGCACAAATGACGCGCGACGCGAGGCATATTTTTCAAGTGCCTGACCACTCACGATCATAAAAATAATTAAGCCAAAAGCCCAATACTCAGCTAGGTAAAGAGAAACTATTAACGAGATTACAGCAATTAGATCGGTGCCAAAAATTTTCTGAAAAATTTTTTTAAGCAAACTTTCCTCGGTAAAAAATTAACGGCTTAGAATCATTTATTTTTCCAAAATCGAGCACTTCACCGATGATAATGTGATGATCTCCGCACTTGATTACGCGATGTTTTTTGCACTCAAAAAAAGCCAAAGAATTTTGAAAAATTGGATTGCCCTTCTGGCCAAAAAAATAAGGTTCCACTCCCCATTTTTTAGAATTTTTTGGTGTAGCGAATGCGCTTGCAAGAGCTTGCTGATCTTGACTTAACACATTCAAAGAAAAGTAGCGATTCTTCTTAAAAAATTTGAGATTTGCCGAATCATTATAAATGCAAAATGAAACCAGCGGCGGATTTAACGAAACAGAAGTAAAAGAATTAATCGTCATTCCAAAAAACTCAGTGGCGAAAATTTTTTTAATTTTTTCTAAGAAATTCTGCGTGTGAATTTTGCTCTCAAACTTTTGCGCAAAATAATTTTCCTGCAGAAAATTTTGCCAAAATTCTTCAAATTTTCCGACGAGATTTTCTTTAACAAAAAAATTCTCTGCCAAGAAATTCTTACGTCTAGCGCAGGCAATAATCACGCCAGTTGAGAAAAGCCCAAGAGTTTCGCGAAGTTTTTTTGAATCCATTTTTAAAATTTATCCTCAATTCTTTACGCACCATCCATGCCTTCACGGGAGTGAAGTGATGCTTTTTGTGGTAATATTTGGAAACGACTTGGCAAAATTTTAATTAATTTACCTTGGAGAAAGTCGAGTAGATCGGGCCAAATACCGCAATTGTAATCCAGGCAATCATACCCCCCATAACAATTGTGATTGCTGGCTGGATCATCGACACAAGGCGGTCGATCGAGTCATTAATTTCACGATCGTAGAAGAATTTAATGTTATTCAAGGCGCTTTCCATGTTACCGCTTTCTTCGCCGATTTTAAACATGCGCACGACAAGATTGGGGAAATATCCAGTATTTCCGATTGCTTTGGAAAGAGCTTGTCCGTCTGAAACTTGTTGCCTCACTGCGGCAATACTTTTCTTGATCGCGCTATTTTTGATTACACCACTTGATGATTCTAAACATTCTAAAACGCCCAAGCCGCTTTTGAAAGTCATTGAGAAAAACTGACAAAATTTTGCCGCATCAATCTTGTTAATAATTGGCCCAAAAATCGGAAGTTTGAGTTTTAAATCATCGATTATTACCGCCATATCTTGGGAAGAACGTCGCAGAATTTTTACTGTTGTCCAAATAACAGGAGGAGTAAGAATAATAAAGTACCAATTGCTTTTGATGAAGTCAGAAAACTTCATCAATGCTACCGTTAGAAATGGAAGCTCGATATCTTGCGTCGCCAAAAAACCTGTAACTTTTGGCACTACAACTGAAGTCATAATTCCCAAAATACCAAACATGAGGAAGATACCAAACATTGGCCCGGTAGTTGCCTTTCTGGTTTTACGTTTGATGTCCATAGTCCACTTAATGTCTTCGATAATACTAGTGAAAGCGCTGCAGAGATTACCGGTTTTTTCACCCATTGCAACCAACCCAACATAGGTATTGCCAAAGACATCCGGGCGCTTAGCTAAACTCTCAGAAAACATACTGCCATTCTTGATCGATTCTTCAATTTCACTCACCAGCGCTTTAATTTCTGCGGAATCTGCGCTTTCAACTAAATCACGAATTGAATCTGCGATCGGTACACCGGTTCTTTCAAGCTGCTCAAGATGCACAAAAATCATGATCAATTCTTTTGCCTTAATACCAGAGCTAAACAAGCTAATTCCACCGGCTTTTTCTTCTTTAAATGAGATCAGCTCCAATCGAGTTGCACGCAGTAAAGCTGAAAGCTCCCCTGGATTTTCTGCCGCCAATTTTCCTGAGATATATTTGCCCTCTTCATTGAAGGCCTTGTAGCGATAGCGATGCATGTTTTTGGATTAACGTTTTTTCTTTAATTTATTCAGAATCATCTCGCGTTTAACTTTCGAAATGTGGTCGACAAAGGTAATTCCATTAAGGTGATCGACTTCATGCTGAATGCAAGTCGCGAGCAATCCAGACATCTTTTCTACTTTCTCTTTTCCAAACAAATCGAGATATTTTACTGTGACTTCTTTTGACCTAACCACCTCTGAACGCGCATCCGGAAAGGACAAACAACCTTCATTGTAAGAAGAACATTCTTTCGAAAATTCGACGATTTCTGGATTGATAAAATAGCGTGGATTGGTGTTGGTTACATGCACGTGATCACAACCGTGATGGTCATGATGATGGTCGTGCTCTTGCGTTTTGTAATCGACATCGATTACTAAAATTCTTTTTAAAACACCAACTTGAACAGCGGCCAAACCTACTCCTTCCTCGGCATACATCGTGCTCACCATGTCTTTCATGAAATTACGAAGAGCGTCATCAATTTTATCAACGGGCTTGGAAACCTGCTTCAATAAAGGGTTAGGAGCAATAATAAGAGGAAGTGCTTTCATTTTTTATTCAATATTTTCACAAATAACTTTGAGGGCTTCGGGATAAATTCGATGTTCTTCTTCGAGAATTCTTGCTGCAAGAGTTTCTTTTGAATCGCCTTCTAGCACTGGCACAGAAGACTGCCAGATGATCGGTCCAGAGTCCATTTCTTCACTTACAAAATGCACTGTGCATCCAGAAATTTGCGCACCAGCTTTGATCGCATCACCAACCGCATCCGCACCTTTAAATTCCGGAAGAAGTGAGGGGTGAATATTAATCAGGCGACCAAGCCATTGCTCTACAAACTCTGATGAAAGCAGGCGCATGAAACCAGCAAGGCAGATTACTTTGGCACCAAATTTCTCAATTTCTTCACTCATTTTTTTGTCAAATTCTTCACGCGTAGAAAAATTTTTGTGATTTATTACTGCGGTTGGAATTTTTTTCTCACGCGCAAATTCTAAACCCGCCGCATCTATTTTATTCGACAGAACCAAAACTATTTCCGCCGGAAATTCTACATCCTCGCAAGCCTTTACAAGCGCCTTCATATTGCTTCCACGACCTGAGATCAAAATTGCTACTTTAACTTTTTTTGTCATAAATTTTTATGTTGAGGCGTTAAAATTTGTAATTGCAAAAAGCGAAGCAAGCCCGGCAATCCATTTTTGAAGCGCTTTGCTAGAGCTCGCAATAAAGTTTTAGAGATTGGCTTCTTTGGGCAAAATGAGTGTAGATAAAATTTCGTACCAAGAATCTGGATCAGTCGAATTACCGAATCCAGAAATGTACAACTCATCTTCAGCGCGCGTCATTCCTACGTAAAGCAAGCGCAAACTTTCTTCCGCAATTTCTTTTAAACGCACCTCGCGATGAGCTCTAATTAATTTATTTTCGTAAGATTTTTTTGCGCACCAAATCGGCAATCCATCAATCCAAAGAATTTTTTCTTTTGCACTTGGCGATCTTCTTAAATCGTAAGAGCAATCTGGAAGCAGAACAATCTTGGCTTGCAAACCTTTCGCGCCGTGAATTGTACTTATTCTAACTCGATTAGTTTCCACCGCAGAAA
>CAMBFP010000026.1 GCA_945865745.1 Rhizobium sp. Q54
GCCAATCCTGATCTTATCGTCAATCAACATCTCAGCATTACTCAAGAAATTTTGGCTTGGGCTTCGATTAAAATTTCCGCTCTTGAGAAAAAAAATGTTAGAAAATCGCAGCTTATTTTTGATCCAGGAATTGGCTTTGCAAAAAATGCGGAGCAATCAATTAGAATTTTAAAAAACATCGAGGCATACAGAATTCTAGACCTGCCGCTCTACATCGGCCATTCGAAAAAAAGTTTTCTGGATGCGCTAAATATTCCTGGAGATCGCGCAGAAAAAACTTTGGAAATTTCAAAATTTCTTGTCGAAAAAAATGTCGAATTTTTACGGGTACACGACGTGAAGGCGCACCACGATCTAATCTAGTCGTCCCTGTACGAGTTCGGAAATTCGATTCTAATATTAGCATAAAACTAATCACGTCATCCCCGCGGAGGCGGGGATCCAGAAAGAGTTCCGAGCGCTCATTTAGACCTCTGGATTCCCGCCTACGCGGGAATGACGGTTAAAGTAAAGCACTTCTCTCTGCCCCTTTTTTTTCTAGTCGTCCCTGTAAGAGTTCAACAATTCGATTCCAATATTAGCACAAAACTAATCACGTCATCCCCGCGGAGGCGGGGATCCAGAAAGAGTTCCGAGCGCTCGGTTAACCCTCTGGATTCCCGCCTACGCGGGAATGACGGTTAAAGTAAATCGCTTCTTTCTTCTATTTCCCTTTCGAGACGCTGATTAAATTCCTGCTTCGAAAGCCCCGGCTCAATCGGATCGAGAAATTCTAAAATAATTTTTCCTGATTTTTTTCCTGAGCCGCTCTTTGGCCAAAATTTTCCTGAGTTCAACGCAGCTGGAATGACCGGTACGCCGCAGGCCAAATAAAGCGCGGTAATTCCTGCTTGATAAGGATATTTTTCAACCAAACCGCCAACTGGCACACGAGTTCCCTGTGGAAATAAAACAACAGTCTGACCTTTTTCTAAATAATTTTTTGCCTGCTTAATCAAAGATTTAAGAGCCGAAGCACCCCCTTTGCGATTAAGTTTAATGCCACTCATCACCTTCAAATACCAACCGTAGAACGGAATTTTCTCGAGCTCTTTTTTATAAACGTAAACAGGGTGACGGAAAATTAGATGCATTACTACAGTCTCCCAAGCCGATTGGTGTTTAGAGGCAATGATACAGGATTCTTTCGGTAATTTTTTCAAACCACGAATTTCATATTCGATTCCACAAATATTTTTTAGCAGCCACAGCACGCCGACAGACCAAACCTTGGCGCCGTGATCAGCAAGCTTAGTATTGCGAGTGAGAAAGGCTGGAGAGTAAATAATCGGAATAATCGCGCCCCAGAGATTGATCAAAACTGTAAAGAGAAGGGAGCGAAGAAACATCAACGAGGGGAATTTGGAGAGCTGGTGCCGGATGTCGGATTTGAACTGACGACCTACTGTTTACAAGACAGTTGCTCTACCACTGAGCTAATCCGGCTAATGAGCCCTCTAAAAGAAGGGCGGCGCAACCTATTTTTGAGGAAGAAAACCGCAAGAAATTTTAGGAAGAGAAGATAAATGCCTCATCTTACCGCAATCCTTTAATCCAAGATATTCTCAACGCTGCTCATTGAGCGCGAAGAATGTTGGAAGGAAAATTTGTCACAAAAAAACCGGATCAGTTTTGAGGCTGACCCGGTTTAAACTTTAGTTAAAAACTAAGTTTATTTTTTAACAGCAACTGGTGCAACTGCAGCAGGAGCAGCAGGAGCAGCAGCTACTGGAGCTTCAACAGCAGCTTTAGCTTTAGCTTGTTTTTTAGCTTTTTTAGCAACTGGAGCAGCTTCTTCAGCAACTGCAGCTTTAACTTCAGCTTTAACAGCTGGAGCAGCAGCTTTAACTTCAGCTTTAGCAACTGGAGCAGCAACTTTAACTTCGGCTTTAGCAGCAACTGGAGCAGCAGCTTTAACTTCAGCTTTAGCAACTGGAGCAGCAGCTTTAGCTTCTGTTTTAACTTCTGCTTGAGCAGCAGAAGCGAAAAGAGCAACTGCAGCAACGATCAATGAAAGTTTTTTCATGTTCATCAAATAATGAGGTTTTAAAAAATTCTGATCATTTCTGATCAGTTTCCTTCAGTGACAAACCAGCTTCACACTTGATGCCGTAAGCACCAAAGCTATTCAGGCTGTCCGAAAGCGGGCGGCAAGATAGGCCGAGGGAATTGTTTGTCAACGTGGCTAATCTTAAGAATTACTTAAAAGTGAATCACTTTTCCGTAAGCGTCCAGAACGGCTTCATGCATCATCTCAGACATTGTTGGATGAGCAAAAATTGTATGCATTAAATCCTCTTCGGTGAGCTCGGCTTGTTTTGCAATTACGTAACCTTGAATCATTTCTGTAACTTCTGCGCCAATTAAATGCGCGCCTAAAAGCTCTCCGGTTTTTTCGTCAAAAATAACTTTAATTAAGCCCTCGCTTTCACCAGCAGCGATGGCCTTGCCATTGGCCATGTAAGGAAAGCGACCAACTTTAATTTTCTTGCCAGCATCCTTTGCTTTCTTTTCAGTCAAGCCCACCGAAGCGATTTGCGGCATTGAATAAGTGCAACCTGGAATATTTTCGATTTTGATTGGATGAATTTTTTTCGCGTCATATTTGCCAAGTTTGCTCGCGATTTTTTCTGCCGCAATTGAGCCTTCATGAGAAGCTTTATGAGCCAACCAAGGTGAGCCAACAACGTCACCAATTGCAAAAATATTTGCTTCAGCAGTTTCTAAATATCCGTTGGCGATGACGCGCCCCTTTTCTGTTTTTACTTTGGTTTTTTCGAGTCCAAGATTTTCAATATTAGCCACGATGCCTACAGCCATGATGACTTTCTCAGCCGTGATTTCTTCTAACTTTCCAGCAATTTCAACTGTCGCGGTAACTGAACCCTTGCCTTTTTTCAAAGATTTTAGAGCCGCAGAAGTATAAATTTTAATTCCTTGTTTTTCGAAAGATTTGCGCGCGAGTTTAGAAATTTCTTCGTCTTCAACTGGCAAAATATTTTCTGCCATTTCGATGAGCGTAACTTCAGAGCCCATGTTTTTGTAGAAGGAGGCAAATTCAGCTCCGATCGCGCCAGAACCAACAACTAACAAAGATTTTGGAAGCGCTTTTGGTGTCATTGCTTCGCGGTAAGTCCAAATATTCTCAACATCTGGCTCCATGCCTGGAATAACCCGGGCTCTAGCTCCAGTGGCGATGATGAAATAAGTCGCTTCAATTTCTTCATTACCAACTGCGATTTTTTTTGCGTCTAAAAATTTTGCAAAACCATTAATTACTTCGATTTTATTTTTCTTCATCAAGCCAGCAATTCCGCCACTTAATTTCTTAGAAACTGCGCGTGAACGCTCGATAATTTTAGCGAAATCGAACTTAACTTTTTCTGCTGAAAATCCGAATTGCTCAAGATTATGAAGAAGGTGGTTAACTTCCGCCGACTTCAATAAAGCCTTGGTTGGAATGCAGCCCCAGTTCAAGCAAATTCCGCCTAATTGATCGGCTTCAACAATGCCAACTTTAAGTCCGAGCTGCGCTGCGCGAATAGCGGCAACATAGCCTCCCGGGCCAGCGCCAATTACACAAACGTCAAATTTTTTTGCTGAGTTGGTCATAAAATTAAGTTTAAAGTTTCTTGAAAGATTTCCCAGATCTCCGCCTTCGCAGAGATGACATTTTCACTTACTCGTTTGGTCATCTCTGCGAAAGAGAAAATCCAAGAAATGTTAAATATTTTTTACAAATTTTTCTTCACCGTCACTCATCTCGACGATGATTTCTTGCTCTATTTTTACCTTCTCAATTGAAAATAATGGCTCGCCTGAAGAATTTTTTATCAGAGCAAATCCACGTTTTAAAATTTCACGGTAATGGTTAGTGGCCAAGATCTTTCCCAAACTATTTAGATTGGTCAAATTTTCTTTTATGCGCTGCTCTAGCCTTGAATTTATTCGCTCGAAGGCAAATGAAACTTTACGTTTTTCTGAATCTATTTTTGAAAAAATTAACTCATTTGAAATTTGTAGCCGCCGCAATCTTTCACTAATTTGTTCAATGATTTTACGCGGATCAAGCAAATAGCGCTGAAGATTTTTTAAGCGCAAAATATTTTGATTGAGAAAATTTTCCGGAACAAATTCTAACTTTTCAGAATAAAAATTTAGCTGAGATTTTAGGTCAGATAAAACTGGCGTAGCAAACTCTGCAGCCGCTGTTGGTGTAGGCGCACGCAGGTCAGAAACATAATCAATTAAAGTCGTATCAACCTCGTGACCAACTGCAGAAATTAGCGGAATTTCTGATTTAAAAACTTCACGAATTAAATTTTCATCACTGAAACAAAGTAGATCCTCAAAGCTTCCTCCGCCTCTTGCGATGATCAAAACATCTGGGCGATTTTTCTTGAGCGAGTTAAAATATTTTATCCCAGAAATTATTTCCGCTGCTGCTTTCTCGCCCTGCACCGCACTTGGATAAAGCATGATGTGAGCAGGACAGCGAGCCTCAACGCGATGCTTAATATCTTCGATCACTGCACCAGTTGGCGAAGTAATAACGCCAATAATTTTTGGGAAAAACGGAATCGATTTTTTGTGAATCGCATCAAATAAACCTTCCGCAAAAAGTTTTTGGCGACGTTTTTCGATCATTTCTAAAATCGCGCCAACACCAGCGATTTCTATTTTTTCTACAATGATTTGGTAATTCGATCTTCCTTCGTAAGTGGTAATTTTTCCTGATGCACAAACTTGCAAACCATCGCCAATCTCAAAAGGAACTCCACTCGCTGCACCGCGAAAACAAACGGCGGAAAGCAATGCATTTTCATCTTTGAGCGCAAAATAAAGATGCCCAGAAGTTGCTTTTTTGAATCCAGAAATTTCGCCGTGAATACGAACGTAACCAAAAGCATCTTCAACGGTACGTTTTATCGAGCGCGAAAATTCTGAAACCGTAAATTCAGGAACATTAAACATTAAAGACGGAGACCGAGGTTTCATCTTCAACAATCCTGCCTCCAGCCTCACGAATCAAAAGGAGAAATGGTTTTAATAATTCGTAATCTTCTTTGCTAAATACCGCTCTTTCGAGACGTGAAGCAGCAAGATAGGCCAACGTGAGAGTTCGACAGCCGTAGTTGCGCGAAGAATGTTCCAGCTCGCTTGAGGTTAAAATTTCTCCGGAATTTCTTTTCGAAACACGAATGCGGCGATTATTTAAGTAGGCACCAAAACCCTTTTCGCAGTAGTAAAGTTCACCGCCAAAAATTTTACTAATCGCCACCGAGATTGCCTCTCTTTCGCCTTCTTTATTGCGATGCTCAAGTGCTACAGCCACAGTAAAATCAGTATTAGAACGAATTAAGTTTGAGAAGCCGTCAATCGGATAAATAATGTAAGAATATTCAGCATTTTCGCTGTTAATCATCTTTTGCCCATCAGCAAAAATAAGATTAAACTCTGGGCGAACTTTCGCGAGATCCTCGATCAACATTTGTTTCACTTTGCGATAACAAGCAGCAGCGAATTTTTCTGCCGAAGCTGGATTTGATTGCAAATGCTCAAGCTCCGTTAAATCACGCGGCATATGCATTGATGCCTTGTCGATAGCTTTAAGGATAATGTTTAGATTGGCGCTGTATCTCATGATTTTTATTTGTTTAACTCTTCTTGGGGCCCCGCCTACGCAGGGATAAAGCTGGAAGTAAGTGCTTTACACGTCATCCTCGCATATTCCTTGATCCAGAAATACTTGGCTCACTCTCGAACTAATTCTAAAAATATCTTCCCATATTTTTTCATCTTTCCTTCACCGACACCGCTAATTTTTGTTAAGTCATCCAGAGATTGCGGACGCGATTTAATCATCTCAATCAAAGTTTTGTCATGGAATACGACATAAGGCGGAACATTTTGTTCTCTGGCTATTTCTAGCCTTCTTGCTTTGAGTTTTACGAATAATTCATTCTCGCTCTCGTCACCTAATTCAAAAATAACCTTCGATTTTTTCTCTTCTTTTTTGCCACCAGATTTTTTGCCACTATGCTTGCGCAACTGAATCGTCTTTTTTTGCTGTAAAAATTCTCGGCCAGATTCAGTAATTTTCAAACCGCCGAAACCGCTAATATCAACCTTCAGCAAATTCATCGCCACAAGTTGACGAAAAATACTATTCCACTCCACCTTACTAAATTCTTTGCCAATGCCAAATGTGCTGATTTTGTGGTGATTAAAATTCTTCACTCTTTCATCAGCAATGCCGAGCAAAATATCGATTAAATATCCAACGCCAAATCTTTGCTCGGTTCGGTGAACGCAGGAAATCGCTTTCTGCGCGGCGATAGTCGCATCAAAGGTTTCAGGCGCATTCAAGCAGTTGTCACAATTGCCACAAGAACCCGAAGAATCGCCAAAATATTCGAGAAGAATTTGTCTGCGACAAGTAGAGGCCTCACACAAACCAATCAGCGAATTTAATTTTTGCCGCTCAATTCTTTTTTGATTTTCTCCCGCATCCGACTCCTCGATAAAATTTCTCTGCACCGCAATATCGTTAAGCCCAAATGACATCCAGGCATTGGCTGGCAAGCCGTCTCGACCTGCGCGACCAGTTTCTTGGTAATAGGATTCAATGTTTTTTGGCACATTCAAATGTGCAACAAAGCGCACATCCGGCTTGTCGATTCCCATGCCAAAAGCGATGGTCGCAACCATTATGACGTCGTCACGCAACAAAAATTTTTCCTGATTTTTTTGGCGTAATTTTGCATCCATTCCGGCGTGGTAAGCGAAAGCATTGAAGCCTTCTTCCTTCAGCCATCCCGCGACTTCTTCGGTGTTTTTGCGCGACAGACAATAAATGATTCCGTTGTGACCAGCATGATTCGCGCGAATAAAATCGAGCAATTGTTTACGGCCATTTTGGCGTGGCGTGATTGTGTAATTTATATTTGGACGATCAAATCCAGCGATAAAAATTTCTGCATCTTCAAGCGCTAATCCGGCAATAATATCTTTTCGTGTCGCCGCATCCGCAGTGGCGGTTAGAGCAATTCGCGGCACCTGCGGGAAAATTTCAGCGAGAACTTTTAAGCCAGTGTAAACAGGGCGAAAATCATGTCCCCATTGCGAAACGCAGTGCGCTTCATCAATCGCGAAAAGTGAAATTTTTGTGCGCGAAAGTAGCTCGATAAATTCTTCGGTAAGTAAGCGCTCAGGAGCAACGTAAAGAAGATCTAACTTATTTTCTGCGAGCAGATTTTTCGTCTCTAAAATCTCTCTAAAATCAATATTAGAATTAATCGCCGCCGCACTCACACCAAGTTGATTCAACGCACTGACTTGATCTTGCATCAAAGCAATCAGCGGAGAAATCACGATCGCCACACCATCCAAATATAGAGCTGGAATTTGATAACAAAGCGACTTGCCACCGCCCGTTGGCATCAAAACAAAAGCATTTTTTCCGGCGATTACTCTGTCGATTATTTTTTCCTGCTCACCACGAAATTCACCGTAGCCGAAGATTTTTTTTAGGAGTTTTTTTGGGGTTGGGCTCATTGATTAATTTGGTGAATGCTTCGCCTCTTCGATATCCCTGCCCAGGCTTGGATCTAAGAAGCGTCAAACAATTACGATTTGAAAACTTGTTTGAAAATATGATCCACATTTTTGGTGTGGTAAGTCATGTCAAAAATTTCTTCGAGTTTTTGCGGAGTTAGTTTTTGTGAAACTTCTGGATCATTTTTTAGCAGCTCCAAGAAGCTTTTTGATTCTCCAGACCAGATTTTCATCGCGTTAGTTTGGACGATTTTGTAAGCATCTTCACGCGAGATTTTTGCATCGAAAATCAAGGCCAAAAGCACGCGTTGTGAAAAAACTAAACCACCGAGTTGATCGAGATTTTTCTGCATATTTTTTTCATGCACGACGAGATTATCGATTAAACCAACTAAGCGATTAAGCGCGAAATCTAGTGTTACTGTGGCGTCGGGAGCAATCATGCGTTCAACCGAAGAATGTGAAATGTCGCGCTCGTGCCAAAGAGCAACATTCTCAAGCGCAGGAACGACAGCGCTTCGCACGATTCTTGCCAAGCCAGTTAAGTTTTCGCTCAAAACCGGATTACGTTTGTGTGGCATTGCTGACGAGCCTTTCTGACCTTTCGAGAAGAATTCTTCCGCCTCCAAAACTTCCGTTCTTTGCAAGTGACGAACTTCGATTGCGAGATTTTCTACAGAAGAAGCAATCACGCCCAAGGCTGCGAAATAAGCCGCGTGACGATCCCTTGGAATCACCTGACTTGAGATTGGCTCTTCATCCAAACCAAGTTTTTCGGCGACATATTTTTGCACGAATGGATCAACATTGGCAAAAGTTCCAACTGCGCCAGATATGGCGCAAACCGATATTTCTTCTTTGGCAACCTTGAGTCGTTTTAGGCTTCTTTCAAACTCAGCGTAGAAACGAGCGAGCTTTAAACCAAAAGTCACCGGCTCAGCGTGGATGCCGTGCGAACGCCCAACACAAACTGTATTTTTATGTTCAAATGCACGTTTTTTTAATGCGGCGAGAAGACGCTCGAGATCATCAATTAAAATATCAGAAGCCTGTGCAAGTTGGGCAGAAAGACAGGTATCAAGAACATCGGAACTGGTCATTCCGTAATGAACAAAACGCGAATTTTCTCCGACCAATTCCGCCAAGTGCGTGAGAAATGCAATCACGTCATGTTTAGTTACAGACTCAATTTCATCAACGCGATTGGCATCAAATTTTCCGCCAGATTTTAGAAAATTTTCGCGAATACGTATCGCCGTTCCTTTCGGCGCAACACCTAATTCTTCAAGTGCTTCGAGCGCATAAATTTCAATGTCGAACCAGATATTATATTTGTTTTCCTGTGACCAAATTTTGACCATTTCAGGACGTGAATAACGAGGAATCATTGGCGTTAAAAATTATTGAAGAAAAGCATCGATCCAAGCAGATCAACGGGATTTATTTTTTTCTGGAAGATTAAACATACGAGCGCCGACAAGCATATTGCTGGCGCGAATGGGAAGGTTGAGTCTTTCTTGAATTTCTGCCAGAGTCCACCAAACAAAACTCCAAAAACTCCGCTGAGTAACATGAAGGTAAGAATATTTTTTGTACCAAGCATTAATCCGGCGATGAAAAAGAATTTGATGTCATCGATTCCGAGTGCGTCAACTCCGGCGGCGAAATGAAAAAATGTCCAAAGCGCAATTCCTGATCCTAGAAAAAGAAAAGCGTCGGGTATATTTGCTAATACCGCCCCTGCCCCACCTTGCATGATTAGAGAAATTGTCGCGAGTATTGCTAAAAAATACTGAGTTGAATCGGGAATAAAATATTCTTCGAGATCAACAACCACCATCACAATCATCGTGCCAGCAATCGCGAAATAGAGAAAAGTTTTGGCGTCAAGATTTTGTCCGAGCGCGAAAAAAATTAGTAAAAAGGAAAGTAAGAAGCCGAATTCTATTAAAGGATAGCGCAGAGAAATTTTGGCATGACAGCTGCTGCATTTGCCGCGCTGGAAGAGCCAAGAAAAAATCGGAATCAGATTCCAGGTCTTAAGGATATAACCGCAACTCAAGCATTTAGAACGCGTGAAGACGATCGGCTGCTTATGCGCCAAGCGATAACTGACTAGAGTTCCGAAGCTGCCAAATATTAATCCAAGTATAATCACGAAAAAAATTTGCATTTCGTGACTTAGTTGAGAGAGAATTTGCATGAGGAAAATTTTTTAGCTGATCAATGACATTCTGGATAAAACTAACACTAATTTTTGCACTGACTTTCTCTTTTGCTTGCAGCCAGAGAAAAGCTGCTCTGATCGTGAATAACAGCCAAACCAACTACGGCAAAAATAACAAAGACAATAAAGAAAAATATCGCGATTTAGCGCGAAAAAACGTGGCCGAGAAATCTATACAAAGTCGCGAACCAGGTCAAAAAATTATCGTTGCCGCTGGCGACACTCTTCACTCTCTCGCTAGAAAATATCAGGTTTCTGTTCGTGACTTGATTACACAAAACAACTTAGGCACATCTTACATAATTAAGCCGGGAGACCTTTTATCTATTCCTTCGGCGACCTATCATGAAGTTGCTGTAGGAGATACTCTTTACTCAATTTCGCGACTTTACGGAATGAAATTAAACCAGCTGGTTGAGATGAATAGCTTGCAAGAGCCTTACTCGGTCAAGCTCGGAGAAAAAATTAAGATTTCTAAAAATTCTGCTGACTCAGTTCAAACTGCGCAAAAAACTGAAATAAAAAAACCCGAACCGGCCGCAGAAAATCCAGGATTCGTTGAGCGCACGCTCGATAAATTAAATCACTTCTCTTGGCCAATACGCGGGCAAGTAGTTTCAAAATTCGGACCAAAAACTGGAGGTCTTTACAATGATGGAATCAATATTAAGGCCAAAGAAGGTGCGGATGTAAAAGCGGCTGAAGAAGGAACCGTGGCTTATGTTGGCAACGAGTTGAAGGGCTACGGAAATCTTGTGATTATCAAACATTCTGGTGGCTGGATCACTGCTTATTCACACTTAAAAAACTGGACAGTGAAGCGTGGTGAAAAAGTTGCGAAAGGCGGAAAAATCGGCTTAGTTGGCTCAACTGGAAATGTTGATTCTCCACAACTTTATTTCGGCTTGCGGAAGGGAAGAGACGCGGTGAATCCAGAAAATTATTTGAAGTAGCTTGTCGGCCGAGCGAGGTCAAGATCAAGTAAATAAATCTTCCCGCTCAACCAACACAAAGCCTTCACTCGTAACGCAAAATCTCCGCTGGATTAGATTTGCTCGCGCGGTAGGCCGGATAAAGAGTGGCTAAAAAAGAAATCACTAAAGCCATACCAACAATCAACACAACATCGGAAACAAAAACTTTTGCCGGCAAGGTTGAGAGAAAATAAACCATTGGATTGAAAAGCGAGATATTGGCCATCGACTCAAGCCACATCTTAATCGAATTAATGTTATTCGAAAATAAAACGCCGATTAAGAAGCCTAAAAAAGTTCCAACAAATCCGATCGAAGAGCCGCAAATCAAAAAAATTCTCATCACTGAAAATTTGCTCATGCCAAGAGTGCGTAAGAGCGCGATGTTTTTATTTTTATCATTCACCAACATGATCATGCTCGAGATGATGTTGAAAGCGGCGACTAAAATGATCAGAGTTAAGATCAAAAACATCACTGTGCTTTCAACTTTCAAAGCATCGATGAAGCCTGAGTTAGACTGTTGCCAATCCATGGCGTAGAGGTCAGGATATTTCAGCAAAAGTTGATAAAAATCATCCTTTATTTCATCTAATTTATTTGGATCGCGCACAAAAACTTCAATTCCCGAAGCGGCGTCAGCAAAGCGAAAATGCGTTTGCGCCATTTCAAAATTCATGAAAATTGTGCTTGAATCATACTCATACATTCCGCTGTCAAACACTCCCCCAACTTGGTAGGTCTTGATGCGCGGAATTGCACCAATCAAGGTCTGGCTAGTTTCTGCAGAAATTAATTTAAGATTGTCGCCAACTTTCAATCCCATGTTTTGCGCAACAGCTGAGCCAATCAAAATCGAATTTCTATCCGACAATGCCTCGATATTTCCTGCAGTAATATTTTCTGAAATCAGCTTTTTATTTTTGAGATCATCAACCTTAAGACCCTTCACCAACCCGCCCGCATTTTTCTTCGGCGATGACAGCATCGCCTGACTTTCAACAATCGGATTAGCAAATTCGACACCAGGAATTTTCTGAATCTCACTCAAAATTTCGGCGTAATTACTGATTTTGTGATTGCTGCTGTAAACCGTCAGATGCGCATTAAC
>CAMBFP010000027.1 GCA_945865745.1 Rhizobium sp. Q54
TTGACTGAGTAAGTTCGTCAAAGTCCAAAACTCTGTCTTCTATTTCTTCATCTTCTTTCTTTTCTTCTTCCGGCTCTTTCTGCTCTAAGACCGTTTTAGATTGTGATTGAATGAGTTCGTCAAAATTCAAAACTCCGTCCTCTTCCTCATTCTCATCTTCTACTTTTTTTACTGACTTTTTCTGCTCCAATACTTCTTTGGATTGCGACTTAGTAAGTTCGTCAAAGTTTAAAACCCCGTCTTCTTCCTCATCTTTTTCCTTTGCTTTTGACAAATGTTTTTTTCCCGACCCTGCTTTAGATTGTGATTGAGTAAGTTCGTCAAAATCCAAAACTCTGTCTTCTATTTCCGCCTCAAAATTCTCGCTTACTTCTTCTGACTCTTCTACGAGATCATCCTCTTCCTCTTCAAAGTCTTCGAGATCGTCTTCTTCAAAATCTTCGAGATCATCCTCTTCAAATTCGTCGTAAGAATCTGTGTTTTGTGCGCTATTAGCAACCTCTTCTAATATTGGCTTAACACTTGATTCATCATCCCAATCAAGCTCTTCAGGATCAGAATTTTCTTGCTTAACTTTAGGCTTCGAAACGTCTGTTGACGCAGGAGTTACCTCTGGCTGAACCAACTGAGAAACTTGCTCTTGCCCCGGCGCAGATTCTGAAAAGCTAGGCTCAACCGGCGGAACAACTGACGCGTAATTATCACCCTCTTCTTTTTTTGCTGACGCGACGTAATCAAATTCACCGTCAAGGTCAGACATTTTATTTACCGCTTTTTTATCAAATTTATTCAGCTTTTTTTTGATCGACTCCAAGATCGATTGAGTATTTTTTTCAGCCATTTTTAAGAAAATTATTTTGAGTCAATTGAAGCATTTTAATTTTTAGTAAACCAAAAAAACAACAACGCAGAAAAAAAATCTGTCGCGTTTCTTAATTGGGAGAAAAAATGAATAATCCACTTAAGTGGACAATTTAAATAAAAACCTCGCTAAGCCTTTAAAATCAATCGATCAAGCCTCATGCAAATTACTCTCCAAAATTACAAAAAACTTCTCGTCAAAATTCAAAAAACAATTGCCAAAACAAAAGAAAATATTGTTCGAGATGTAAATCGTGAAAAGGTGGTAATGAGCTGGAAAATCGGCAAAGAAATCGAATCAAATTTAAAAGAAAATAAAGGCTCTGGATACGGCGAAGAGCTTTTTAGACAGTTAGTTAAAGACACAACAATCGCTAGAACCGCCCTCTACCAAATGCACAACTTTTATAAAACCTACCCAAAATTACCGAGCGAAGAAAAATCCCTAAGCTGGAGCCACTACCGAAATCTAATCGCCGTGAAAGACGCCGAAACTCGTACCCAACTTGAAGACCTAGTAATCGAGAAAAATCTTAGCACCGACAAATTACAGCGCGCAATTGGCGGAACAAAAAAAGTGAAACAGAAAAATTCCGCAGAAAAAATTATTAAAAAACTTCGCGTAACCCGCGGCAAACTCTTCACCTACACAACCACCAAAGACGGCGAAATTGATCTAGGCTTCAACATCCTTCTCGAAAAAAAATACGCCACCCTTCAGCAAGTTCAGAGCAAGTCTTCTCAAGCCTTAAATCTTAACCAACCAAAAAGCTCCTACACCTACAAAGCTGAATTAGAACGAGTTGTCGACGGCGACACAATTCACGTAAAGCTCGATTTAGGATTTGGAATTAAGCACCGAGAGATTTTACGTCTTGCAAAGATTAATGCTGAGGAAGCGGAAACGAAGGAAGGAAAGAAGGCGACAGCGGCTTTAAAGAAAATTTTAAAAGACTCTTCATTCCTAATTGTGAGAACAAATAAAACTGACATTTACGGGCGTTATGTTGCCGATGTATTTTTCGGGAAAGGCAGTCCAGAAAAAGTTGCAGAAAATGGAGAATACCTAAACCAACTTCTACTTGATCGTGGGTTGGTTGAAAATTACTAGAATCTAAAAAGTGCCCTTTGGTTGAGGGGAGTAAAGAAGCTCGAATAATATTTTTTGGATATTTCTACTTAGCTTGAACTAGGGATTGAGGTTTCGATAGCTTTGGTTGCATTTAAAAAGTTGATTCCTAGTTTCAGCCACCTGTTTTTCGTCTAGAAAAATTCTTACTTTACTAACTTTCTAACCGAAGCCGGCATCCCAACTCTCCAGCCAACTCCCCAGAATATCGCGGGGGCCACAAAAGCTTCAAATATCTCTCACAATGACAAATAAAATACATGCTAAAGAGCATCAGGATCTTCCTTTTGCCCAAGAAAATTTTGCTGAACTTTTCGAAGAATACGAACAAGACAGTCAAAAACTTGTTGAAGGCACTGTTGTAAAAGGCGTAATCGTTGGCATTACCGATAAAGGTGTTGCCGTTGATATCGGAGCCAAATCAGTCGGATTTATCGACATCATGGAATTCAAGCGCGATGGCGAAATAAATGAAGGAGACGTTGTCGACATCTTCCTAGAACGCATCGAAAACAGAAGAGGCGAACTAATCATCAGCCGCGACAATGCTCGCCGCTACATCAATTGGAATTTCTTGAAAAACTGTCTCGAAGATAAAGTTATCGTTGAAGGCACAATCATCGGTCGCGTTAAAGGTGGCTACGCCGCTGACATTAATGGCATCATTTGTTTCTTGCCACGCAGCCAAGTTGATACCGTTCTTCTTTCTGACGATAATTTTCTTATCAACAAAGTTGAAAAATTATACGTTCTTAAAATCGATGAACTTCGTGGAAACGTTGTTGTTTCTCGTCGCGCAGTTCTTGAAGGACAACGTAACGTCGAAAAAGATAAGGTTCTTGCTACGATCAGAGTTGGCGATGCTCTAGACGGTATGGTTAAAAATATTACCGATTACGGTGCCTTTGTTGATTTCGGCTCATTCGATGGTCTTCTTCACTTAACAGACATCTCTTGGTGTCGCGTTAAACATCCTTCGGAAGCTCTTAAAGTTGGTCAGCAAATTAAAGTTCAAGTCATTAAATATGATGAAGCAACTAAGCGCGTGTCTCTAGGCATGAAGCAGCTTCAAGAAAATCCTTGGTCTTCGATTGCACAAAGATATCAAGTTGGCGCAACTCTGAAAGGTAAAGTTACCAACATTACCACTTACGGCGCCTTCGTTGAAATTGAACCTGGCATTGAAGGTCTAGTTCACGTTTCTGAAATGAGCTGGCTCAAAAATAACTCCTCTTCAAACAAGGCAATAGTTGCCGGACAAGAAGTTGATGTAATGGTTTTGGATGTTAATTCAGAAAATCATCGCATCTCTCTTGGCATGAAGCAGTGCGAGAAGAATCCTTGGCAGGCATTCTCTGAGAAGCATAATGTTGGCGATGTAGTTGAAGGCGTTGTAAAAAATTACACCGAATTTGGCTTATTTGTTGGCTTCGACAGTGGGGTTGAAGGTCTAGTTCACATCTCTGACATCGGCGGTTCAGGAACTGCAGAAGAGAACGTAAAACAATTTAAAAAAGACAGCCTGATCAAAGTCGTTATTCTTGGTAGCAACTACGAAAAAGAACGCATTTCTCTTGGTCACAAACAGCTCGATAATTCAAACTTCGTAGCCGAATTACAAAAAATTCATGAAGGCGCGATCGTTTCTTGCGTCGTAATTGGCGTGAAAAAAGACTTCGTTGAAGTTGAGCTTGATATTGGTCTCAAAGCAATCGTCAAAAGACTTGATCTCTCAAGAAATAAGCAAAACCAAAAAACTGATAAGTTTGAAGTTGGCGATCGCGTCGAAGCGAAAGTTATGCTCTTCAATCAGGCTAACGGCAAGCTTCTTCTATCCATTAAAGACATGGAAGATGAAGAGCAAGAAGCTCATCTTTACTCAGAAGATGGTAGTAGCGGAACAACAATCGGCTCACTTGCTGGTGATGTTTTAGGATCACTTAAAACAACTGATTAAGAGCTAGTTCATGTCTAACAACGATCACCTCGTCGCTCTGATTTATCTCAAAAACAAGGTTCACAAATGGAAAAACCTTGCCCTTCTGTTTGGGGTTTTTGCTCTGATTGTTTTGTTCAAAGCAATCTTCGGTAACAACTTAACAAGCAATGCGATTGAAAGCGATTACATCGCCGATATCAAAATCGAAGGTATTATTTTTGAGAATGAATTCAGAAGCGAGGTGCTCGCGGAACTAGCTGCAGACAAGTCAGTGAAGGCGGTTATTGTAAATATTAACAGCCCTGGTGGTGGAATAGTTGGCAGTGAAATGTTGTTTAATGAACTGCGCGCAATCGCCACAAATAAACCAATTGTTGTCGTAATGGAATCGCTCGCCGCCTCTGGTGGATACATGGCCGCAATTGCCTCCGACCATATTATAGCTTACAATGGCACATTAACTGGATCAGTCGGAGTGTTAATGGAATCGCCAGAAGTCACTGATTTAGCTCAAAAACTCGGGGTGAAATTTAACACATACAAATCTTCTCCCCTCAAGGGGGCTCCCTCGATGTTTGAAAAATCATCTCCAGCAGTAGATAGAGTTATTAGAGACTCAATTTCAGACTCTTATCAATTTTTCTCAGGATTAGTGAAAGAAAGAAGGGGAGATCGTCTTAATCCAAAATTTATTAACGAATCTTTAGACGGAAGAGTATTTACAGGCAGACAAGCTTTAGCCGTCGGATTAATTGATGAAATCGGCAGTAAAGATTCAGCTCTAACTTATTTAGAAACTAAGAAGATCGACACCAAAAAATTGCCCGTTCACAAAATAGAAATCATAGAGAAAGAAAATAAAATTCTTGATCGCTTCTTTGGACTTATTCCATTTTTTAACGGAGCACAAAGTAAAAATTCCCAACATAAATTAATGGCGGTGATGCAGTAATTTAGACCACCGATGCAATCGGCAGTTTTAAATTTGCTATTTAATTTTCGATAATTAGCTTGCCTCGGCTCCTTTGTTTTCTAGGATGGAAGGCAGTTTAACTCAAGTTTAATTTTTTCCCCAACAACCAATCATTTTATGACCAATAACAACGAGATTTTTGACAGAGTAAAAAAAATCATCATCAACCACTTAGGCGTTGAAGAAGTAAAAGTAACTGAAGTAGCAAGCTTTATTGACGATCTTGGCGCAGATAGCCTTGACCAAGTTGAACTCGTAATGGCCTTTGAAGAAGAATTCGGAATTGAAATTCCTGATGAAGCCGCTGAAAAAATCACAACTGTGGGCAGCGCGACAAAATACATTTCTGAAAATATGTAATTAAGGCCAAAAACCTTAATTAAAAAGCCCTCGAGAAGCAATTCTCGGAGGCTTTTTTTATGCCTAAAACACGCAATCCAAGTTAATTAAATAACTTTCCAAGTCGGCCAATTCATCTTTTTAGTTTTATAAAAGAACTCAAAAAAATTCTAATTTTGGTGCTAAAAATTGACTATTAGTCGGCTGCGAATGGGCTCTTAATCATTTACAAAACGGGTCTTTACAACTCTATTTTTAAACCTTTACGAAGGGAGTTTTTATGAAGGAATTTTTTCAATGATGGATCGGGATTGATTTAATTTTACTATAAAAAACTTCCACACTGGGTGAAAATTAATTCCATAAAGCCGAGCGTTTTATGCTTCTCATCGAAGAGGTTTACAAAAAAAAATTGAGATTGCTAATTCTTTCGAAAGCGTATTTCTAAAATATTTTCCGCATCTGAGTTGGTCACAAAGCCTTTTTACATAAGGTCTCGTGACTCAAAAATTAGATCTGATCACTAGGCCGGAAAGTAGATTTATGCTTAGGGCCCTCTTAATCTACATTTAAAATAAAATTAAAATGAGTCGACAAGTAATAGCGTCTAAAAAACGTATAATTATCGCAATTGGGAAATCGGAATCTGAGATCGAATCGTTAGAAAAAAGCCTGGGAGGACGGGACGATTTGTTGATTATTGCATCTCCAACCTACGATGAAAAAACGCTAGAAAGATTGCGCGGCCAAGTAAATGGAGTTACCAGGTTCGATATTTTGGCACATGGTGGCGTGATTAATAAAGAACATCACTTTCAATCAGGGCCACAACAAAGTACTCCAACCAAGAATTTATTCACAAAATTGCGGGAAATCGTTGGTGAAGAAACACCACTTACCAATGTAAACCTTTGGTCATGTTTCGGTGGCGCCGCCGCTAAAGATGTTAAAGAGCTGGGGGCCAGCTCTACACTCATCTGTCACGCTGATGAAAAATTTGAAACCTTAGTCCCAACAACCCTTAGTAAGATCATTGCTGCGGAAACGCAAACTGGTCGCGAAAGTTTTATCGATAGTTGTTTGCACTCGCCAGAAACAGTAACTTTTTCCTACTGCACAAAAATAGGTGGTGAAGTATTAAAGCACACCGCTCGTCGCTCAAGCCGAGCAATAACTGTCGACGATGAATTATCGCGACATCTAACGAAGGAATTTAAAAAATTTTCTTTATTTCTTACTAACGCAGGATTGCCGACGGATGATCTTTCGGCAGCAAATCTCTCAGCAGAAGCTATACAAAAATACCTAGAAGAAGACATTCTTCTCTCTGCATTGCGTGACAATCCTAAACGACTACAAAAATACTCTTTAGTGGAAGATTCATCGAGCAACAAAAAATTTAATCTCAACCAAATAACAATTGCCCAAATTCAAGTAAGTCCAATGGTTTGGGCTGCAAAAAATGGTCACTTAGAATCTGTTAAGACGTTAATTGATTGTGGGGCGAATGTTAATTTTAAGAACACTGATACTGGAACCACAGCTCTTATGTACGCCTCAGCATATGGCCATAAAGATGTGGTTAAGAAACTAATCTCAAGTGGAGCTGATATTAATATTACGAGTGATGCTGGAGCCACAGCTCTTATGTCCGCCTCACAAAATGGTCATACGGGCGTAGTTGAAGAACTAATCTTGGGTAAAGCTGATGTTAATATTGAGAATGATAAAAAACTCACAGCGCTGACATTGGCCTCAATAAATGGTCATACGGATGTAGTTAAAAAACTAATCTTAGGTGGAGCTAATGTTGCTTTTGCGGATGGTAATTTACACACAGCGCTAACATTGGCCTTAATAAATGGTCACACAGAATCTGCTAAGGTGTTAATAGAAAATGGGGCAAATGTTAATTTTAAGAACAATGCTGGATTCACACCTCTTATGTTCGCCGCACAGGATGGTCATACGGATGTAGTTAGAGAACTAATCTTAGGTGGAGCTGATGTTAATTTTACGGACAATGTTGGAGCCACAGCTCTTATGCACGCCTCGCAAAATGGTCATACAGGTGTAGTTAGAGAACTAATCTTAGGTGGAGCTGATGTTAATATTGAGGATGATAAAAAACGCACAGCGCTAACAGTGGCCGCAGCAATGAATCGCGCACAATCTGTTCAGGTGTTAATAGAAAATGGGGCGAATGTTAATTTTGCAAAAGATGGTGGATTCACAGCTCTTATGTCCGCCGCACAGGATGGTCATACGGATGTAGTTAAAGAACTAATCTCAGGTGGAGCTGATGTTAATTTTAAGAGCGATGCTGGATTCACAGCTCTTATGTTTGCCTCAAACAATGGTCATAAAGACGTAGTTAACGAACTAATCGCAGGTGGAGCTGACGTTAATTTTAAGAGCGATGCTGGATTAACAGCTCTTAGTTTAGCCTTAAACAGAGGCGAAAAAGATCCGATTTATGAAATGCTAAAGACTTCTTTGGATGGGCCAAAAGTAAATACTCAAAAAAGTCGGCCCGCTTCCCAGAGCACGAGCTCCTTAATCGTAGGCACTCCAATAGGCACTCCAAGCACATCAATCACTGCTATGGCTGCGACAGCTTTTTTTGTAGTAGCGGCAGCTGCTTTACTTATGTGGAAACGCAAAGGCGGACACGCCGATCAAGATCGTCCTCGTACCAAAGTAGAGAACCCTCTAGCAGAGCAACCTAAAAAGGGCGCGAAAAGGGACAAACCTAAAGGTGGTAAAGCCCTTTAGAAAGTCGCGAGGTCATCTCAAATAATAATCTCCAGAAAGATATTTTTAGGAAGAAGATTGAGCAATTTGCGCAGCTTTAAAGATTGTCATTTGAAGTTGAGCCCCCACTTAGAATCCAAACTTCAAATTTGTTATTGCGAGAAATTAGGCGAGACATCAATCCCAAGTTAATTACGAGACAATATCCAAACAAGTAAACCGATTGCGGATAAATTTCGCATTAGCCACGCAATCTTGATATTGCTTATTCGAAAGCCCCAGCGATCTCGCCGAAGTTTTAATTTTAAAATGCTTAAAAATTTCTTTTAAAAGCGATTCGTCGAGATGAATTTTTTGCAGCTCTTGTTTAAGTTTTGGCCAATTGATTTTCTTAAGTTTTAACGCCGTTTTAGCCGCGTATTCTATTTTGCACTGCTTCGTGATTTTCTTGGGAAAAAAACCGCTCTTTAAGTTTTCATTGCGAGCCTTGCGCAAAGAAGAATGGCAATCCGTTTCTATCTTAATTGCTGCTTCACTTCTCTCTTCGCAATAATGAGAAAGAAAATCTTTTTGTAACTTTGCGCTAGTCAAAGTAGTCACCGCAATCATCTCTCCATGCAATTTATTCTTGGCAACTTCTGGGTATTTCATTTCAATCGCATGAGAAATTAAATGTTCCGACTGGCTAGCAGGATAAGAACCTTTCGCCATTGTCATCCCCTTCCCCGAGAGCAATAAAATATTCATCAAAAGCTGTAAAAATTCTTCATCTTGTAAAGAAAATTTACGAAAATTTTTGACAAAAAATTTCATTTTTTTGCGCAATAGTTCGAAAGGCTTTGCACTAAATTTTGTTCCTAAAAGCTTGTGAGACAAATACCAATCAAACCAACAAGAATAAAAACATAAAGAGTCGCCGATGCCAGCCTTGATTAGCCTCAAGGGCGCAGATTTCAAAATTCTTAAATCATAAAAAACTGTTTCTGGTAATGTTGCGGGTAAAGTTTTTTTGTGACCATCGATCGTGATTGAAGCATTTTTTGACAAATAGCCATTCATCGAAGGAGCTGATGCGAAAACAGCGTAAGGAATTTTTTCCCGAGCAGAAGTAAACTTACACAGATCGTTGATAGTACCACTTCCGAGAGCTAAAATGAAGTCACAATTTTTTACCTCTTTAGCAATAATTCTAAGATTTTTTTCATCAGGCTTTGGGTCTTCCAGGAATAAATTTTTTGCATGTTCTTTCAGAAAATTTTCAGGGAAAAATTTCTGACAATTTTGCCAAATTGTCTTGTCGGTAACGAAGAGAGTTTTTGTCATTCCAAAAATCTTGTGAGATAAAATTGTCTTTCTACTTTGCGCCGCCCTTCAAATCACCTCTTTTTTTAATGGAAAATCTTCAATTATTTTTACTCGTTTTGCAGGTGATCGTTGCTGTTGTAATGGTTCTTTTAGTTCTGTTACAAAAATCTGACGGCGACTCTTTAAGCGGAATAGGCGGCGGTTCGGGCGGCCTAGGTTCTGCAATTTCAAGCAAAGCAACCGCAAATGCTCTAAGCAAAGCCACTATGATTTTAGCTGCTTTATTCATGTTGAACTGTTTGATTCTCGCTTCTCTTTCAAATGCATCCAATAACGCATTAAAAAACGATCTTGAAAAAGTAATTCAAGAACAAGAATCCACCGCAACTCCTGCGGCAGCAACAACTCCAACGGTTCCTCCAATTCAGTAAAAAATGAAAGTTACAGCTCTTAATGCAACTCATCGCGCGCAAGGTGCAAAAATGGTTGAATTTGCTGGCTACGATATGCCAGTTCAATATTCAGATGGAATGTTGAAAGAACATGAGTGGACGCGCTCTGGCAATGTCGGAATTTTTGATGTTTCGCACATGGGGCAATTCATTGCTGAAGGTGCAGAAGTTGTAAAATTTTTATCTTATATCACTCCAACAGACTTCTCTCTAAGCACTCCAGCTCTGGCTAAATACACTGTTCTTACCAATCCAGAAGGTGGAATTATTGATGATCTCATCATCACCAAAATCACCGACACAAAATTCTTCATCGTGCTTAATGCCGGTTGCAAAGAAAAAGATATAGCTTGGATTCACAAGAATTTATGGGGAGGAATTTCTTTCACCGAATTGTCCGATCGCGCTCTAATCGCCATTCAAGGTGAAAAAGCCGAAGAAGTTCTAAATAGATTTTTAGCTTCAGGGAATTTGGCTGAATTGCCTTACATGAATCTCGGCACTTACCAATTCAAAAATGGTGAGGAAGTTTTCATCGGTCGCACCGGTTACACTGGTGAAGATGGCTTTGAAGTTTCGATCAAAAATTCTGCCGTAGCACAATTCTGGCTAGATCTTTCTGCTCAATCTGAAGTTAAACCAATCGGGCTCGGCGCTCGTGACTCACTTCGTTTAGAAATGGGTTACCCTCTTTACGGTCACGACTTAGATGACACAACTTCGCCAGTTGAAGCTGCGATTGGTTGGGTAGTTAGCAAATCAAATACAAATTTTATCGGCGCAACTCGCGTTCTCAAAGAAAAAACCGAAGGCGCAAAACGCAAAAGAATCGGTGTTAAGTTGCTTGATCGCGGTATCGCTCGCGAAGGCACCGAGATTAGAAAAGATGGTCAAAAAATTGGCGTGTTGAGCTCTGGTGGTTTTTCGCCAAACCTCAAAGTTTCCATCGGTCAAGGCTATTTCGAAACAGCTTCAGCTAAAGTTGGCGATGCTGTATTTGCAGTAGTAAGAGATCGTGAGATCCCGGCAATTCTAACTTCGCCAGTGTTTGTCGAAGCAAAAACCAAATCAGTTAAAAAATAGGAGAAACATGAAATTTACTAAAGATCACGAATGGATTAAAGTTGAAGGCGATGTCGCTACAATTGGCATCACTGATTACGCCGCTGAAGCTCTAGGAGAATTAGTTTACGTAGAATTGCCAAAAGTTGGAAAGACTTACAGCAAAAGTGATGCTTTCGCGGTTGTGGAATCTTCTAAATCTGCAAGCGACGTTTACATTCCGGTTACTGGTGAAGTTGTTGATGCGAATAACACACTCACCTCTCAACCAGAATTGATTAATAACTCAGCTTTCACAGATGGCTGGATCGCTAAAGTTAAAATGAGCAACCTTGCTGATCTAGATGAAACAATGGACGAAGCTGCTTACAAAGAATTTTTGAAAAATAGCTAAAAAGCCAAACTTCTGATATCCTCAAATCCTATTTATTAAAGGATGAGAGTAGCAAAAAATACCCGCCATTCTTTGAAAGAATGGCGGGTATTTTTTTTAAAATTTATACAGATAGCTAAAAGTAGTTCCAATCAACCCACCGCTTTTTCCATCCTCTCTGACGTTGGCACGACTAATATCGACGGTAAAATTATCAGTAAATTTGTAACCTATTGAAAATTGAATTTGACGATCGGCAATATCAGATCTTTGTGGCTGATTAATGTCGCGAGTAACCACGGAAGCGGAAGCGATCCAAGCGCTATATTTACCAATTATCGCCAATGTTACGTAGCGCGCATTACGACTAGTCTCACCCCCAAAATTTCCAATCTGAACTACTTCCATGAGAGGAATAACAGAGGTATCTCGACTAATTTTATAAAGATATTCAGATCCGATGACACGACCTATTTCACGAGAGCGACCATCGATTTTACCGACTGCAAGGCTTCGATAACCAAAATTGTAAAACCAATTTTCAATCCCAAAAAGATTTTTTCCTTCCATAGAAAGTGAGTAAGAAGACATGGCCCCGCCATTACCAGAAACTCTACTGCTGCCATCGGCAGTGCTGCGCTTGTTAATTGCGCTATTGCTTAATCCGGTAGTGTCAT
>CAMBFP010000028.1 GCA_945865745.1 Rhizobium sp. Q54
AAGTTGGTTTAGGTATTCTCCATTTTCTGCAATTTTTTCTGGACTGCCTTTCCCGAAAAATACATCGGCAACGTAACGCCCGTAAATGTCAGTTTTGTTGGTTTTTACGATTAGGAATGAAGAGTCCTTCAAAATTTTCTTTAAAGCCGTCGTCGCTTTTTTTCCTTCCTTCGTTTCCGCTTCTGCAGCATTGATCTTTGCAAGACGTAAAATCTCTCGGTGCTTAATTCCAAATCCTAAATCGAGCTTTACGTGAATTGTGTCGCCGTCGACAACTCGTTCTAATTCAGCTTTGTAGGTGTAAGAGCTTTTTGGTTGGTTAAGAGTTGAGGCTTGGGAAGGCTTGCTCTGAACTTGCTGAAGGGTGGCGTATTTTTTTTCGAGAAGAATGTTGAAGCCTAGATCAATTTCGCCTTCTTTGGTGGTTGTGTAGGTGAAGAGTTTGCCGCGGGTTATTTTCAGCTTCGTTGGAATTTTTTTTGGCCTTGCGCGTGGTTTTGATTGTGTAATTGCCCGCTGTAAATTTTTCGCACCTAGCTGTTCAGTCAAAGCTAGGTCTTCTAGTAGTTTCCTTTTTTCTCCGTCTTTTACCGTAACCAGATTTCGGTAGTGACTCCAATTCAAATTATTTTTGGGCAGAGTAGGGTAGGTTTTGTAGAAGCTGCGCATTTGGTAGAGCGTTCGCTCTGCAATCGAGACATCTTTTGCTAAATCACAAAAAAGTTTTTTGCCGTAGTTGCTGTTGTTGTTTTTCAACAAATGTTCGTCGAGAATTTCTCCAATCTGCCAGCACATTTCAACTTTCTCACGATTTAGATTTTGAATAATCTCTTGCTCAGTTTTTAAAATTATTTTTTGAATTTGAGTGAGAAGTTTTTTGTAATTATTTAGAGCGATTTTCATTTCGTGAAATGTTGATTTAACTGAACAAAACCTAATTTTGAGCACAGTGCTCAAAATTCAATTTAACTCTCAAATCTAATGAAAAAATCGCAACTTCTTTTAGGTAAAGAAATTCCCTACAAGTTTGACAAGCCCGAGCAAAAAATTTTGCAAGCCGTGCCAAATCCTCACACCGATGTTGATTACGTTGCGAGTTTTACTTGTCCGGAATTTACTTCAATTTGTCCGATTACTAGTCAGCCAGATTACGCCGAGCTTGTAATTGATTACGTTCCGGGGAAGTCGATTCTCGAAAGCAAATCGCTAAAACTTTACCTAGTTTCTTACCGTAACCACGGCGCTTTTCACGAGGATTGCACGATTCAAATCGCCAAAGACATTGTAAAAACAATTAAGCCAAAATGGCTGCGGATTGCTGGCTATTGGGCGCCGCGCGGCGGGATTCCGATTGATGTTTTTTTCCAGACTGGAGAGGTGCCAAGCGGCATTTGTATTGAGTAATTAATTTCTTTGTCATCCCCAATAAAGTGGGGATGACGCGTTAGCTTTTGCGGTAAAATTACGCGACTTTAATTCCCCACTTCTTTCCTAAATATTTTTCGATCTGAGCTCTTTTCGCTGCGGGGATAAGTTTGCCGTAAATAATGATTTCGCCAATTTTGCCGCTGAATGCGCCGTAAGCTCCTGAGCAAAATTGCACCGGGGGAAATACAGAATTTTTTAGACTGGTTAAGCCAACTCTAACCGAGGTGCCGTTAATAAAAATTGTCGGTGTTTTATTCTTGTAATTGAGGGTGATTATTACCGGCGCCGACAACCCATTAGAGCCATTGTAAACTGCTAAAGGTGCCATGTAACTAGAGCCGTGTTCGTAAACAGAAACGCCGTTAGTTCCGAGGGAAATTCCGGCTCCGACAAAGTCTGTGCCGCCGTATCCCAGTGAAGCCCCAAAAATATATTTCTGTCCCGCTGTTCCGTTGGCATCACCTACGTTATTTGTTTGAGCGTCGATTTGGTGAATGACGGCGTCAGGGTAAGCAACTACAAAAATCGTAAAATTATTTGTGTTACTAGGTGCGGCGATTGGGTAATAATTAGTGCCAGCAGTAACGGAAATTAGATCATCAACTCCGTCACATTTTAGAGCGGGCAAGCCGTTAATTGCATTGGCGACGTAAAGCGGTCTAGCTGTGCCAGATGTTGTTGCGTTGCTTTTATTTATTTGTTGCGGATTGGTGTCGTTCCAAGTTGAAACCGGGTTTTGGTCGTCGATGTTAGTGGGAAAAGCTGCTTCAGAAGTTGTGTCTAACCAAAGAACTAGATCTGCAACCCCATTAGCCGGAGAGCTTTGCGTTATCGATCTCGCCGCCGCCAATTTCATTTTAACGTAGAGGCTTGTGCCCTGCATTCCACCAGCGATCAAAATGCCAATAACAAGAGTGACGATTGAAAGCTCAATTAAGGAAAAAGCGCGTTTTAGCTTCATATTTTAAGAAATATTCTTGATGCGAAGAAGGTCGATTTCATTTAGTAAAAATTTCCCCGGAAGTAGAATTTTTTTGCCATCAGTGATGAATGAAACATCAGTAGTATTTTCTTCAGATTCAGGCGCGATGCGCTGGGATAGCAAGGATTTTAGCATTAAAATTTGCTCGCGTCTCGTAATTAGAATTTCGATTTCAGCGGGAATTTTTTTTGGCTGTGGAATAGGTTGAGATGGTTTCGCCCCAGAAATTTTTGGCCCAGAAGTTTTTGTCTCGGGAGTTTTCGCGTCAGAAGTTTTTGTCTTGTAGCCCGAAGAAGAATTTCCTCTAAAATTACGCGCTGCTTGCTGCTTAATATCTTCAAACTCTTCTTTCGCCGCTTCGGTATTTCTTAAAAAATCTTCTAATTTTTTTACGCCCTGAATCAAAATTCTAATCCCGCCTTCATCTCTGCGGATCAAGCAATCAAGGGCGATTACGCTGCCGTCAACCAAGATATCTCGTGAATTTGTGATTAGCGCTTCGTCGAAAACCATTGTTTCGAAAATACCAAAAGGGTCGGAAATATTAATGTAAGCAAAACGTCCGCGCGCGCTAGAACGGTGCTTACTATTGGCGATTACGCCGACCATTTTTACAAGAGCTCCGTCTTTTAATTCGTCGCGTTCAAGCTTGTCAGAAAATATTACGCCGCGCTTGCGCAAGTCGGGAATTGCTACGTCGATAGGATGTTCATTGAGAAAAAAACCGAAGGCTTCGAATTCTTTTTGTAGGCGCTCAGCTCTATTCCAATCCTCTGTTTGCTTGAGTTTTGGCTTAATATTTGCTTCCGCCATTCCACCAAAAAGACTCATTTGATTCGAAGAAGATTCTTCATTTTGTTGCGCGGAATAAGCGGCGAGAGTTTCAAATGATTCAGCAATTTGGCGGCGATTATTTCCTACTTTGTCGAAAGCGCCGGCCTTAGCTAAAGCTTCAACGGATTTTTTATTTACAAGGCGCGGGCTGATGCGTTTGGCGAAGTCGTAAACATCTTTAAAATCGCCATTTTCTTTACGTTCTGAGGCGACCACTTCCATTGTGCCAAAGCCCACAGCTTTAATTGCGCCTAGTCCAAAACGAATCGCGAGATCACTCATACCAAAAAGATTAAGACTAAAATTCCAACAACGATTCGGTAAAATCCAAAGGGCACAAAATTATTTTTGCTGACGAAATTTATGAACCATTTGACCACGAAAAGCGCTGAGAGAAATGAGGCGAGAAGGCCGACAAAAATGATTTCGAGATCTGTGTTAGTAAGGTCGATCGAGCTTTTGTAAAGGTCGTAAATGCTAGCGGCGGCGATTGTTGGAATTGCCAAGAAGAAAGAAAATTCCGCGGCGATTTTGCGATTTAAGCCAAGCAGTAATCCGCCAATGATTGTAGCGCCAGACCTTGAAACCCCTGGAATCATCGCCAAGCACTGAAATAGCCCAACGTAAAAAGCGGTGAGGGGAGTGATGTTTTTTAGTTCTTCGACAGTTGAGCTTCTCGGCCTGCGCTCAACCAAAATCATTACGATTCCGCCGAGGATTAGGGCGAGGGCAATGGTTAAATTGTTGAAGAGAAATGCCTTAATTAATCCATGAAAAGCCACGCCGATCAAAGCCGCAGGAAGAAAGGCTAAAGCTAAATTTAAAATGAATTTCTGTTGTGATTTTTCTTTGAAGTGAATCAAGAGATCAAAAATTTTACCGCGGTAAATAACACAAATCGCCAAAATCGCGCCGAGCTGAATAACGATTTCAAAGAGATTATTTTTGATCGTAGTGAAATCGACTAATTGCGAAGTGAGTAGTAAGTGAGCAGTGGAAGAAACTGGAATGAACTCTGTTAAGCCTTCAACAATTCCAAGAAGAGCGGCTTTAAAAAAATCAACTAACATCATTTGCTAATAAAGCTGTGGTACCTCCGGCCCGACTCGAACGGGCACATCCTAGGGACAATAGATTTTGAGTCTATCGCGTCTACCATTCCGCCACGGAGGCCAAAGAAAAATTTCCAAGAGAATTGCCAAGAAAATGGTCAGAGGTTATTCAAGAGAGCCTTACCACTCAAAACCTCTGACCATTTCAAAAGTAAATTCCAAAAGTAAAAAACCTAAAAAGTAAAATTTTTTGGAAAGGGCAACTCTAGCAAGTCAGTGATTTAAAAGTCAAACCGCCAGCCTTGATTGATTGAGAGGTCTTGATTTTGCTTTATTAGTTACAGATCTTCCGCTCTTCATCCTTGCGCAGGCGAGGATCTGGAAGGTTTAAAAACTTACTGCCGAGCTTGTTATCCATTATTCCCGTCTAAGCGTGGATGGCGTGATGCCTTTTTACAAAAGAAATTAAATCGAACTTCCTACTTATAATAATGCAAAAAAATCTTATCGAAAATCTTAGCAAAATAATCAGCAGGCTTCCTGGAATGGGCCCGCGAATTGCCAAAAGAATTGTGCTTCATTTGGCAACCAACAAAGAAAAAATCCTTCAACCTCTGCTCGAAAATCTTCGCGCTTTAAATGAAAAAATTCACGAATGCGAAATTTGTGGAAATATCGACGAGGGAAATATTTGCGCGATTTGTTTGAGTCAAAATCGCGATGAAACCTTAATATGCGTTGTAGAAGAAATTGCAGATCTTTGGGCGGTTGAGCGCGCACAAAATTATCGCGGAAAATATCACGTGCTCGGTGGAAATCTTTCGGCGATTTCGGGCAAAACAATTCAGGATCTAAATTTAGAGTCGCTTTATTCGCGCCTAGAAAAAGGCGGAGTCGTAGAAATAATTATTGCCACCAGTGCAACGATTGATGGACAAACCACTGCACATTTTCTCTCTGAAAATTTAAAAGATTTTAAAATCAAAATTACCCGCCTAGCTTACGGAATCCCAGTTGGCAGTGAGCTTGATTACTTAGACGAAGGCACGATTGCCATTGCCTTCAAAACACGTTTGGAGTTTTAAAAATGAATTTCTTTACCCGTCACTTACGCGAATCTAGCGAAAATTATTTCGAGCATTTTCTTTTTACTTTCGCCACTGCGCTTTGGTTAGTTGGAACTGGTTTGGTTTTGCTTTGCCACGCGATTTTCCCTTTCATTTTTGTTTCCATTGCCAGCAGTAATGTGAAAAAAATTAATCAAGTAATGCAAAAGCGAATGGAGTTTTTGAACGAAGGTTGCGGTAAATAATTATGCATTCTTTCATTTCTGCCCTGATCACTTTTCTTACGAATTTTATTAACGAAGTTGGTTATCTCGGCATTTTCATCGGCATGTTTTTAGAGAGCACTTTGGTGCCTTTACCAAGTGAGCTTGTAATGATTCCGGCTGGTCTCGCTGTTTCTTCTGGGGAGATGAATATTTACATCGCTCTGTTTGTGGGAGTTTTGGGAAATGTTGTTGGTGCGGTTTTTAGTTATTATTTGGCAGCATCGATTGGTCGCACGATTTTATTTCGCATTGGAAAATATTTTTTCGTGAAGGCTGAAACGATCATTAAAATTGAAAAGTTTTTTGAGAATCACGGCCCGATCTCAATTTTCATCGGCCGTTTATTGCCAGGCTTTCGTCACTTTATCTCGCTTCCCGCCGGAGTCGCTAGAATGGACATGAAATTGTTTTTTATTTACACAACTCTTGGCTCAACAATTTGGAATTCGATTCTAATCGCTGTCGGATTTTTCATTGGCAACAATCACAAATTAATCGCAGAAAATCTTTACGTAATCGCTCTCGGATTACTTGGTTTTTGCATCGCGATTCTTATTGGTTACATATTTTTAAAACCAACTCGGAAGTAAGCATATCCGGTGATTACGGTCAAAGCGGCGGCAAGAATAAATAAAACTTTTGCCGCAGTAACGACGGCGCTGACGAGAAGAAATTTTACATCCATTTCGATGAAGCCGTTCAGCCAGTAGTAGAACATGTAAGTGGAGCCGCGTTCACCAAGCATTAATCCGCCAATTGCGAACATTTGCACCATCGTTTTGTATTTCGCTAACTTGCTCACGGGCACGCTGACGCGTATTTCGGCAAGAAATTCGCGCAACCCAGAAACCAAAACTTCACGGCAAATAATAATTAAGCCAGGATAGAGGATCCAATTATTGGTCGGGTTAAAACGAACGAGCATTACAATTGCTACAATTACCAAAAGCTTGTCAGCGATTGGGTCTAGACATTTTCCAAAATTTGATTGCGCTTTCATCGAGCGAGCGAAGTAACCGTCGAAATAATCAGTGATTGCCGCGACTCCAAATAAAGCTGCCGATATAATATTGGAAAGCATTCCAGGGATGTAGAATGAGCAAATTAATAGAGGAATAATTGCGAGACGTAATGCAGTAAGAAAGTTTGGAAGCTGTTTAAATCTCATGGCGATTATCCATTTTTTGTTTTTGAAATTACTTCGATTTTCATTTTGGCTTCAGCCAATTTTTCTTCGCAAAATTCTTTGAGCAAGGTTCCTTCTTCGTGAAGAGAGATCATTGAATCGAGATTAATTTTTTGTGATGACAGGGTTTCAACAATCTCTTCAAGGCGCGTCATTGCAGTCTCAAAACTCATTTTGGCGATTTGTTTTTTTATTTTTTCTGACATTTTTTTAGTGTTTTATCTTTTTTTGTTCGCGCCATTTACGGCATCATTCCTGCGGAAGTCTTGATCAAAGCTTTTGACTAGATCAAGTTAATTTCACTCCTCAAATTCTAGCGCAATTTCTTTCCAGATGTCGTATTTGTCGAGAGGAAGGTTGCGCAGCGGACTGCAAAGATCCAGCGCGCGCTTAACATTGGTAATTGTATTTCGGTAATCAGATTCGTCTGGATCGTCGTAGCGTAATTTATTAATCAGATCGTCAAAATTTATGCTGATTTTCCCATCGCGACTAATCTGAACTTTGGCCACAACTTTCGTTTTGCTTTCGAGTTTTGATTCGCTTTGCGCCATTCGGTAACAAAATTTTAGCTGAGATTGAATGTTGAACTTTTCGCGACCGGAGAGATCAAGATTTTCTAGGCTATTAGCCATATCTACTACTTTAGAATCTTTTGGATTTTCCTGCTTTTTTTCTTCCGATTCTTTTGTGGATTCTTTTTTAGCCCCAGAATCTTCCTCTTTTTTGGGCACGTCATTTTCTTCCTTGTCTTCATTTTGATTTTGAACTTCGTCCTCTTGTAATTTTGAAGCGTCTTTTTGTTTTATTTCTTCCTTTTCTTCCGGCTTAAATTCTTTAATTTTTTCTTCGATAACTGCCTTCTTTACTGCTTTTGCAACTTTCGCTCGCGCTAATTTTTTTGGCGATTTTTTGACTTTATTTTTTTCGGCAATCTTTGTCGATTCGGCTTCTTTTGTCTCTTCTACTTTTTTTGCGCCTTCATCTTTTTTAGATTCTTCTTTGGCGGTGCTAGCGAACTGATCAATGTTAGACTTCTCTTCGCCGGTAAGTGTGACAAGGCTCACAGCGATTTCGGTAGTTTTACTTTCTTCGGGTTTACGAAGATTAAAATTGAGGTAGATAACTAAGAGCAACAGAAAATGTATGAACAGCGAGTAAAGAAGATTCTTAATCATTGGGCTAATTCAGTAACTAGAACAACTTGGTTGAACCCCGCTACACTAATAATTCGCACTACTTCCATTACGCGACCGTAATCAAGATTTTTATCGGCGCGTACAAGAATTTTATTACTCAAATTTTTGCCATTTATCTCGATTAATTGCGCCCCTAGCGTGGATAATTTTACCGAATCTTCTTGCAGAAAAATTGTTCCATCGGCTTTCACTGAAACCGTAATTGGCTGAATTCTTTCATTATTTGGATCGGCGGATCCCTTGGGTAAGTCGATACTTACCGAACTTGTCATCATTGGTGCGGCGACCATGAAGATAATTAGCAAAACCAACAAAACATCGACAAATGGCGTGACATTAATCTCGGAAATAATTCGGCGTTTTTTGGCAGATTTTTGATTTAGCGAGAAAGACATTTTTCACCATTCGACGGTTATTTCTTACGACTTATTACAAAACTTTTATTTGGAATCGCGCTTTTGAAATCAATGTTGGAGAGAGTAACTGTAACGATTTGTTCGAGATCATTTTTAACTTTCATCTTAATGAAGCGCAGCGGATTTAAGTCAAAAATAAGCGTAAATTCTCCGGCATCTTTGCGATTTTTTTTGACCAAAGAAATGCTTATTTGATTAGGTTCTTTTTCAACTTTAGTGACTTCGATGTCTTTCGCCGCGAAGGAAATATTTGGTCGAGTTAAAAAAGATGCGGGAGTTGTGTTGGTGCTAAGATGCGAGATTTCATCGAGCTCAACATCAAAATAAGAAAGAACTGCGCCATTAACTACGATTACGATTTTTGGCTCAGCTAAATATTCTACGCGCATTTTTCCGGCGGTTTCAGAATTGCGCGCGAGGTAAAATTTCCCCGCGACCGTTCCACTTTCAGATTGTTGGGTGAAATCAGCCGTGATGTTTTTGATGTTATTAAGGTAAGATTCGATTTGTGTTAAATCTTCTGTGGCGTAACAAGGAGAAAGGCTTAGCGCTAAGCACCAAGCACTTAGCGCTAACTTTTTAAACATTCTTCTTGTAGTAAAGTTTTTCATTCAGCCCGCCTTCGCTCTTGTCGACGATGAGGGTGATTGCGCTGTCTCCGGTAATGTTGATGGTTGTGCGCACCATGTCTAAAACTCGATCTACACCAAGAATGATGCCGATTCCTTCGATTGGTAAACCGACTGAGCTTAAAACCATTCCCATGAAAATGATTGAGCCACTAGGAATTCCAGCAGCACCGATCGAGCCGAGAGTGCAAGTTAGAACTAACATGATGTAGTTCTGAGTAGTGAGATCAACGCCGTAGGCTTGAGCAAAGAATAGGGCGCAAATGCCGAGATAAATCGCGGTTCCGTCCATGTTAATGCAGACACCAAGCGGCAGTAAAAAATTGGAGTTAGATTTAGAAACGCCCATTCTTTCTTGAAGTTGGCTCATTGCTGTTGAGAGCGTTGCTTTGCTGCTGCTAGTTGCAAAAGCAAGAGACTGAGTAACAAGAATTTTCCGGTAAAAAGGCAGGGGAGAAATTTTGGCAAATACCAAAATCATCACGCCAAAAATTAAATATTGGAAAGCGCAAGCGGCCAAAACTGTGACAACTAATTTGCCAAGAGCTTCTAAAACTTCCAAGCCTTGCGTTCCAACAATCCAGGAGATGAAGCCAAATACGCCAATGGGCGCAAGCTTCACAATGATCTCGATCATTCGGAAAGTAACTTGTGAAGCAGAATAAATAATTTCTTTAAGCGGCTTAGCTTTTTCGCCGACCATGTTTATTACGATCCCGGTGAAGATCGAAAAAATAATGATCTGCAAAAAGTTGTCGGTGGCCATTGCGTTGATTGGATTTGTTGGAATCAAGCCAAGTAAAAATTCAGAAATTTTTGGAGGGGCTTTAGCTGCAACAATCGTGGTAACTCCCTCGGCTTCAATCATCGAATGAAGATCTACACCAGCGCCAGGTTGAAAAATTGCTCCAGCAGCAAGACCAATTACTACAGCAAAAATGGCAGTAAAAATGTAGGCAGAAAAACCTTTAAGGCCAATTCTGGTAAAATTTCCTGTACCATTCATTGAGGTGATCCCGGAAAGGAGAGCGAAAAAAATCAACGGAACGATTACCATTTTGATTAGGCTAATAAAAATCGTGCCGAAAATCTTCAAACCCGCCGCTTGTTCGCCCAGAAGAACTCCTGCAACAATACCCAAAGCAAGACCAATAAGAACCTGTTGCCAAAGTTTCATTTTTTTAATTTTTAAGTGTTAGGGATCGAGCTATTAATTCAGTGTTGAAGATAGAACGTAAAAAGTGACTAACCTAATGTCAAATTACCGACGAGATTTTGCTAAGTTACGAAAATTGACATTTAAAAAAACGACCGAATCTTTACCCGCTTCATTCCTTTAAAAATTTCCCCTAATAGATGAAAAAATTATTCCTACTCGTTCTTGCCTGTATTTGTTTTTTGACAGAAGATTCTTCAGCGGCGACTCGGTACATTTCAATTGGAACTGGCGCGATTACAGGTGTTTATTACCCAGCTGGTGGAGCAATTTGTCGCCTAGTAAATCGCGGTCGTAAGGAGCATGGAATTCGTTGTTCAGTTGAGTCAACCGGAGGTTCGGTTTCTAATCTTAATGCTATTCGTAATGGCGCGATTGATTTCGGAATTGTTCAATCAGATTGGCAATATCACGCCTATAATGGCACCGGATTTTTTGCTGACCAAAAACCATTTAAAGAATTGCGCTCGGTTATGTCTCTTTACTCTGAGACCTTTTCAATCGCGGTCTTGGAAAATTCTAAAATGACTAAGTTGGATGATATTCTTGGCAAAAAAGTAAACTTCGGACCAGAGGGTTCTGGCGTTTATGCAACAACAGAAGTTTTGATGGAAGTTAAGGGTTGGAAAAAACAAGATTTCGCTGCGATTACTTATCTTCAGCCATCTGAGCAGCCTAGAGCATTGTGTGACGGCAAGATTGATGTAATGATTTACGTTGCCGGCAATCCGAATGGAGTTCTGCAAGAAGCTACTCAAACTTGTAAGATAAAAATTATTCCAATCGATCCGGTGACTCTTGATAAATTGATCGAGAAAAATCCATTTTACGTTAAGGCCGTGATCCCAGGCGGAATGTATGCTGGAAATGCCAATGACATCACAAGTTTTGGTGTTAAAGCCGCAATCGTAACTTCAGATAAGCAAAGCGCTGATGTGGTTTACAATATCACCAAAGCAGTGATGGAAAATTTTGATAATTTCAAAACTCTTCACCCTGTCTTTTCTAATTTGAAGAAAGAGGACATGATCAAAGAAGGCAACTCGGCTCCATTGCATCCAGGCGCTGAGCGTTATTTTAGAGAAATGAAAATAGCCCCAAAAGCAGAGGCTAAAAAATAACTCACCTCTCCACAATATTTTGCTGATCAGGAGAATTGTAAATCTCTGAAGCTTTATTTATTGGGTCTCGATCTTGCCCAAATGGCGGATATTCTTACTTATAAAAGCAATAAAAGGCGAGTTCTCAAAAGTAGTTTTTTTATAAGTAATATTCTCTCCGACCTTGGATCCTTTGGTTAGTTTTTTTACCTCACCTCCAAGCATCTCCACCAAAGCCTGTCCGGCCGCAGTATCCCATTCCATTGATGGACGAAAATGCAAATAGAGATCTGCATTACCTTCAAGCAAACGAAAGAATTTAATCGCTGAAGAAAGTTTTTCGGTGGTAAAATTTTGTGAAAATCCCGGACAAATTTGCGCAATGCAATTTGCAACATCTCGATCTTTTGAGCGAGAGCTGGTGATTATTAGTAATTGATTATCTAAAGATTC
>CAMBFP010000029.1 GCA_945865745.1 Rhizobium sp. Q54
CTTCATTGTCGCGCACTGTGTTCTCAAATTTTTCGTAAAACATGCGGTCGATCTTCATGCCAGAATGTCCGACGGTTTCTTCTTTGATGCTTTCGATGATGTCTTCGCCGAGATAATTGTAATTTTTTCCTGATTTTTTTTCTAAGCCAGAATCTTCTTTTTCGTCTTTGATTTCAACATTCTCGCCCGTTGCTAATGGTAGCTTCAGCACTTGATCGTAGTTAAATTTTTCTTCGAAATATTCGCAATTGGCGAAGAAGTCGAAAAGCTTGAAGGACGTCTTCATTGGCTCTTTGATGTTTTCTTTAAGTTCTTCGTCAAAAAGATGTTCGCGAAAATCGTGCTTGCGGGTGCCACGACCCTTAATTTGAACGAAGTCGGTTGGTGAAAAAATTGGGCGGAAGAGTCCGAGATTGAGAAGATCGGGGCAATCGTAACCTGTGGTCATCATGCCAACAGTTAGGCAAACGCGGGCTTTGCTGGTTTTGTAGGTTTCAATAAAATTGGCAGAGCCAAGCAAGTTGTTGTTAGTAAAATTATTGGTGAGTTGTTGAGCACCGTCAATTTGCGAGGTTACTTGTGCGGCAAAGTCGGATTGATATTTATTCGGAAACATTTTGTCGGCCATCAAATTCAAAATCTGCGTAAGTTTTGCCGCGTGATTTTGACTGACCGCAAAAATAATCGACTTGCCAATCTCTCCGCTAATTGGATCGCGCAGAGCATTTTCCAAAAAAGTTTTGCAGAAAATTTGGTTGGTATTTTCCGAGAAAAAGCGCTTTTCGAATTGACGATGTTTGTAAGTTTCGTTTTGGTTGTCTCCTTCCTCATCTTTAAATTCAATGACGAAACCTTGCTCCGACAAGAGCTTAGTGGTGATTTCACTTCTAGCATCAATCACGGTTGGATTGATGAGAAAACCTTCCTTTACGCCATCTAGCAGCGAGTAGCGGAAAGTTGGCTGACCATCTTCGCAACCAAAAGTTCGGTAGGTGTCGAGTAACATTCTGCGCTCAAATTCGCGCGGGTCTTTGTTGTTTTGATTGCTTTGGTCGAATTTTTTTCCGTCGACGAGTAGCGCGACAGAATTTTTGAGGTAGTCGCGAGGCGTTGCAGTAAGTCCAAGTTTGTAACCAACAAAATAATCAAAAACGGCGCGGGCATTGCCGCCAATTGAACGATGGGCTTCGTCAGAAATTACCAAATCGAAATCGGTTGGACTAAAAAGGCGCTGGTATTTGTTGTTGAAAAGTAGCGACTGGACTGTGCTGACAACAATTTCGGCTCGCCTCCAATCGTCACGATTTTCTTTGTAAATTACGGTTTTGTAGTCGTTGGCTAAAACCTTCTTGAATGCTTTTTCTGCTTGGGTTTCAAGCTCTAGGCGGTCAACCAAAAATAACACGCGACGAGCATTTCCAGTGCGAAGAAAAAGTTTGATGATTGCGGCAGAAGTGAGCGTTTTTCCGGTGCCCGTTGCCATTTCGAGAAGGAAGCGATCATTACCTTTTGCAACCGCTTGCTGAATGGCTTGAATAGATTTTTTTTGGTAAGGACGAAGGAAGCGAAGATTATTTTTTTCAACAAAATTAACGCGTTCATTTTCATTTTTCCAAGCAGCTTCAGATGTGTAGTTAGGGCGTTGAGTTATGGCTACGTAGTCTTCAGAAACAATTTCATCTACAAGTCTCTGAGGATTTGGCGAAGTTTTTTTGTGATTGGCAATTGATGCTTGAGTTGGAAAAGAGGTAATAATGCTTGGATTGCCGCGCTCTAAATCCCAAAAATAATGTAGATTGCCGTTCGATAAAATTACGAAACGACAGTTCTGCGATTTGGCGTATTTGCGCGCCTGCTCTTTGCCAACAAGTGGATTTTTATCTTCAGATTTTGCTTCAAGCACAAGGAGCGGAAAGCCTTTTTCATCAAGTAAAAGAAAATCAACAAAGCCATTTCTAACTTTCTCAAAATTTTCTCCAAAATCATCAACTGCCTGCTTTGTTAGCATAATTTTGGGCTCGAGATAAATGTTGGCTGGACCATTTTCATCTGCAAAAAAACGCCAACCAGCTGATTCAAGAAGGCGATTAATTTTTATTCGTGAAGTTGCTTCTTTTTCGCTCATTGGCTTAAGAAATTTTTGATTTACGACGATAACATTATCTAAATGTGCTAGCGCGAGAAGGTGCAGAGTCTACTTAAACAAGTAGCCAAAAAAGTGCGTAATGCACAAAAGATCGATTGCCATCACCATAAAAACCGGATCCCAGGTGGTTAAAGATTCTTGGGCTAATAATTTGCGCAGAGCTTTTTTTCCAAACTGGGCGCGCCGCTCTTCTTTCAGCTTCTTTTTTTCTTCTGGGCTAAGTTTTGGTTTCTTCGGAGCGCATTTCTTAATGGCGTAAATGTGCCAAGAAAAATAAAGCACCATCAACAAAGAGAGAAAGATGTCGATGAAGCGAAAATTGACTATTCTGATCAATTTATTGGTGATTAAAAAAGCGACTAAATATCCGATCACGCCCCACCACCAAATCATATGCGAAACGGTTTCTTCGCCCTTAGTGGCTTTCTTAAAAGATGAATTAATTTTGCTGAAAATTTCTTTCATTGCGGATGGTTATTTTTTGTAACTCAAATCTGCTTTTGGACCTTCCCAAGGCGTCTCAAAATCGAAATTACGAAATTCCTGCATAAGTTTCACTGGCTCGTAAATAACCTTCTTTTGTTGCTCGTCGTAACGAACTTCTTTGTAGCCGGTAAGTGGAAAATCTTTACGCAGGGGATGACCTTCAAAGCCGTAATCAGTAAGGATGCGACGCAGATCTGGATGATTCATAAATTCAATTCCGTACATGTCGAAAGCCTCGCGCTCGAACCAATTTGCCGTGCTAAAAACTTCACACACAGTCGCAACTTTTTCGCCTTCATTCAATGCAACTTTAACAGTTAGGCGATTGTTCAATTTGTAGCTGAGTAAATTGTAAATCACTTCGAAACGCGGAGATCTAATTCCAAGCAAATCTGCGCCAAAAACATCGAGCAAAGTTTTGAAGGAAAGGTCTTTGTCGTCGCGCAAAAATTTTAGGAAATTTACGATCTCTTTAGCCTCGACGTAAATGATTAGATTGTCGTAAGCGATTGGCTCTGCAACGGTCGCACCAGCAAAATTATTTTTAATGTAGTTAGCTTGTGCTTTTAAATTTTGTTTCATTTTACCTGCTAAATTTCCCGGTTCTTTTGATTTTTCTTTGAAGCAACAAAACTCCGTAAAGCAATGCCTCAGCTGTTGGAGGGCAGCCAGGAACGTAAACATCCACCGGCACAATTCTGTCGCAACCTCTCACAACTGAGTAAGAGTAATGGTAGTAGCCGCCGCCATTGGCGCAGCTTCCCATTGAAATTACGTAACGTGGTTCGGCCATTTGGTCGTAAACTTTACGCAGCGCTGGCGCCATTTTATTGGTGAGCGTTCCCGCCACAATCATCACGTCTGATTGGCGCGGAGACGGGCGAAAAATTAATCCAAAACGGTCGAGATCGTAACGACTTGCCGCCGATTGCATCATTTCAACCGCGCAGCAAGCGAGGCCGAAAGTCATTGGCCAAAGTGAGCCGGTACGCGCCCAATTAACGAGCTCGTCAAGCTTTGCCGTAACGAAACCGCGATTGTTAACGTCGTCAGCAACTTGGTTGAGAATAGAGTCTTGATTTAAAGGACTGAGATTTGAGTTGGTCATTTGAATTTGCTTGGAAATTTGAGACGCACTTTCTACCCGCCAGCCAGCTCTAATGTCAACATCCTGAGGAAGGTTTTAAGACGAAGGAATTAGCCAAAAAATTGAATTTTGAGCACAGTGCTCAAAATTACATTTTGCCCTCTGAAATCAAGGATTCATGAAATAAAAATCGCTCTAAATAGTTACAAAAAACCCCTCACTCAACTGTAAAAAATTATTTCAAAAATCGAGCAGAGAATTACGAAAAGTATAAATCCCAAGAGGGTTGAAATGCGCTGGCAGATCAGAAAAATTCTCAACTAAAATTTGTTGCAAAATGACCCAGTGTTAAACTCTTACTCAACCGAGAGCGGTTCAACTTTAGTAAAATCTAAACGCGACCCTGCGCGCTCTAGAGAAAAAAAGGGAAGTTGCTGCAGCTAAAAACTAAGAAACAAAGTTAAATCTATCTCCACTCAAGCGCTCCACGCTTCCATTCGTAAACGAAGCCGGCGGTTAATACGGTTAAAAAAACCATCATTGACCAAAAACCAAAGACGCCGATTTTGCCCAGAGATACGGCCCAAGGAAAAAGGAAAGCCACTTCGAGATCAAAAATAATGAAGAGAATTGCAACGAGATAAAACTGAACTTCGAACTCATTGCGCACTGGCCCTTCGCCTTCAAAACCGCATTCGTAAGGAGAATTTTTCTCGGGATCTGGGCGTAATTTATTGAGCAAAAACGGAATCAGCAGCACGGCACAAGAAAGGCCGATTGCGACGATTAAAAATAATAAAATCGGAAAATATTGTGACGAAACTAAGTCGGAACTCATTGGCTCTTGATTGAATTATAATGGGAGGGAAATTGTACTGAGGCAAAATCAATTTAAAAAAAATGAAATCAACAACCGAGACTTACACCGCGATTGTCACGCCTTTCAAAAAAAATAAGATCGACGAAAAATCTTTGGAACAAATTGTTAAATTCCAAATCGAAAATGGAATTGATGGCATTGTTCCTTGCGGCTCAACTGGCGAATCTCCAACGCTAACTCACGAGGAACATAATTCTGTAATTGAGAACTGCGTAAAATTCGCGCGTGGAAAAATTCAAGTAATGGCCGGCACCGGATCTAACTCGACGGAAGAAGCGGTGATGATGACAAAGCACGCAAAAAAAATTGGCGCTGATTCATGCTTAATCGTTGCGCCTTACTACAATAAACCAATTCCTGAAGGCGTATTTCAACATTTCAAAGCGCTAGATAAAATTGGCATTCCGCTTTACATCTACAATGTTCCTGGCCGTGCGGTGATTAATATTTCTGACGAAAATTTAGCACGAATTTCTGAATTAAAAAATGTCGTCGGCATTAAAGACGCGACCGGAGATCTCGCTCGCGTCGCCTCTTTACGCCTCTTAATCAAGAAAAAATTTTCTTACCTTTCTGGTGAAGATGCGACAGTTGTGGGCTTCAATGCAATGGGTGGAAATGGCGTAATTTCGGTTACTGCCAACATCGCGCCAAAAATGGTTTCTGACCTACAAAAAGCGACAATGCGTGGTGATTACAAAACTGCACTTGCTCTTCAAGATAAACTAACCGCACTGCATGCCGCGATGTTTTGCGAGACCAACCCAATTCCAATAAAATACGCGGCAAGTCTAATTGGATTGTGCAGTGCAGAAGTTCGTCTTCCACTAACTGCACCTTCAATCGCGGCGCAAACAAGAATAAAAAACGAGATGAAAAAACTCGGACTGATTAAAAAATAAAATTAACAAACATGCTAAAACTTCTGATGAACTCCGGCCCTTGGGGCCCATGGAGTGGTGCCGGTAATCAAAAACCTAACAACTCTAAACCTAATGGTTCTGAAAATAATTCTGGCGGAAATTCTGGCGGAGAAAAAAAATCTCCTCCACCAAGAGATCCAAGAGGAAATCCACAAGATGATTTTGAAGATTTTTTCAAAAAAAGTTTCGAGCGCATAAAAAATTTTTTCGACTCAGCGCAAAATGGTAAATCACCAAAATCCCTAGTTGGACTTGTTATTCTTGGCATCTCATTTCTTTGGCTCTCACTTGGTCTTTACCAAGTTGATACTGATGAAAATGCTGTTCTGCTCTACTTCGGTAAATTTTACAAAGTTGCAACACCTGGGCTAAATTATCACATTCCTTACCCTTTCGGCCAAGTGATTAAGAAAAGCGTTACCTCGGTTAACACTGAAGAATTCGGCTTTTCTTCGAGCAAAAAAAAATCAGATAATCGCGATTTTAACGCCGAAAGTTTAATGCTCACCGGCGATGAAAATATCGTCGACATTGAATTCCAAGTGCAGTGGCAAATTTCCGACATCAAGGATTTCACCTTCAATATCGTCGAACCAAATCAAAGTATTCGTAAATCTACTGAAAGCGCGATGCGCGAAATCATTGCTCGCACACCAATTGCTAGCGCGCTCTCAGACGGTAAAAGTAAAATCGAGCAGGAGACAAAAATTCTGCTCCAAGAAATTCTTGACGCTTACGGCGCGGGAATTCGCGTGGTTTTAGTTCAGCTGCGTCGTGTTGATCCGCCTGCACAAGTAATTGATGCTTTCCGCGATGTTCAAACTGCCAAAGCCGACAAGGAAAAAGAAATCAACCAAGCGCAATCTTACGCTAACGACATCATTCCGCGCGCACGTGGCGAATCTGCTCAAGCCAAAGAACAAGCGGAGGCTTATGAAAAAGAAGTAGTCGCTAACGCTCAGGGTGAAGCGGGAAGATTTAACGCCGTCTACAATCAATATTCGAAGGCCAAACAGGTGACTAAAAAACGCATCTATCTTGAAACAATGGAAAAAATCTACCGTGATATGGACAAGGTTTTCATCGACAAGAGCGCTTCTAAATCTGGTGTTGTGCCTTACTTCCCGCTAAACGAAATCAAGCAACAACCAAAAAAGGAGTAACGTGAGCCAGCTTTCTTTTAGACATCTTCTTGATTCCAATCAAATCAAAGAAAGTGACATTGAAAAACTTTTTGCTCTCGCTGACAAATATTACGTCAGACCACAACAAGATTGCCCAAACACCATTCTCGCAACTTTATTTTTTGAGCCAAGCACGCGCACGCGCTTCTCTTTTGAATCGGCAATGCACAGGCTTGGTGGCAGAATTATTTCGCTCGAAGACGGCCAAACTTCTTCGGTAGCAAAGGGCGAAAGCCTTGCCGACACTGGTCGCATCATGAGTAATTACGCCGACGTAATTGTGATGCGTCACCCCAAAATTGGCTCGGCGGAAGAGTTGGCAAAATATGCAACAGTGCCGGTGATTAACGCGGGAGATGGCTCAAATCAACATCCAACACAATCTCTTGTCGACCTCTACACAATTTTCCGCGAGAAGAAAAAACTAGATAATTTACGCATCGGCGTGCTCGGTGATTTAAAGCATGGTCGCGCTGTGCATTCAATGATGAAGCTACTTACGCGTTATTCTAAAAATCATTTCACTTTGATTTCTCACGCATCTTTGGCGCTTGATGCAGAAAGCAAAAAAGATTTTGAGCAACATGGCTGTAAGATCGAAGAGACATCAGATTTGGAAGGTGCGATAAAAGATCTCGATATTCTCTACGTCACTCGCACTCAATTTGAACGCTTCGACAAAGATAAACTCACCAAAGCGAATGATGTTTATTGTGTGAATAAAAAACTTTTAGCCCAAGGGAAAAAAGATTTGATTGTGCTTCACCCCTTGCCGCGCACCGGCGAAATCGATCCAGAAATTGATGAGTTGCCGCAAGCAAAATATTTTGCCCAAGCCAATTACGGAGTTTTTATTCGCATGGCCTTGTTGTCGCTGATTACGAATGCTAAATAAATTCACCCCCCGCAAGACAAACTTACTTTTGTCATCCCTGTAAAATTTACCAATTTGGTTCTGTAATTATTTCCGATCTTCCCCCTTATTTTTTGTAAAAGCTTTGATCCAGAAGGCCTCTCAACGTCACTAGAACTTTCTTGGATTCTTACTTTCGCAGGAATGACGCTTAACTTATAGGTAACTAATTATGAATCTCGAACGCTACACTGAGAAAACTCAATCAATCCTTCAAGCCTCGCAAACACTAGCTTTAGGGCGTGGTCACCAAAAGTTTCTCCCTGAGCATTTGCTGGCGGCGATGCTTTCAGATCAAGATGATCTTGTACAAAAACTTGTTCATCTTTGCGACGGCAATATTCAGATTTTAAGTGGCGAAATAAAGCAGGCTCTTGATCGCATTACAAAAGTTGAAGGCAGCGGTGCTGGACAAATTTCTCTCTCGCAAGAATTAGCGCGAATTTTCTTACTCGCAGAAAAAATTTCTGATCAAAATTCTGATCAATTCGTTACTGTTGAACGTCTGCTTCAAGCAATTTTGGAAGATGAAAAAAATGAAGCAGCGAAAGCTCTAAAGATGTCTGGGGTCACTGTGCAAGCACTGCGCGCCGCAATTCAAAAAATTCGCGCTGGGAAAAAAGCAAGCTCTGCTTCGGCAGAATCAACTTACCAATCACTCGAAAAATACGCACAAGATCTCACCAAAAAAGCACGTGAAGGAAAAATTGACCCAGTCATCGGTCGTGACGAAGAAATTCGCCGCACCATGCAAGTTCTCTCGCGCCGTACAAAAAATAATCCGGTTTTAATTGGTCAACCTGGCGTTGGTAAAACTGCAATCGTCGAAGGACTAGCGCAAAGAATCGTAAATGGCGATGTGCCAGAAAGCCTTAAGGATAAACGCTTAATGTCACTCGATATGGGTGCATTAATAGCGGGCGCAAAATTTCGCGGCGAGTTTGAAGAGCGTTTAAAAGCAGTATTGAATGAGGTCGAAAATAATGAGGGCGTGATTCTCTTCATTGATGAACTTCATCTTTTAGTTGGCGCCGGAAAAAGTGAAGGATCGATGGACGCATCAAATTTATTAAAGCCTGCTTTAGCTCGTGGCACACTTCATTGCGTTGGCGCAACAACTTTGGATGAATATAGAAAATACATCGAAAAAGACGCCGCTCTCGCACGACGTTTTCAAGCGGTCTACACCGAAGAGCCAACTGTTGAAGACACGATTTCAATTCTGCGCGGCATCAAAGAAAAATACGAAGTTCATCACGGAATTAGAATTAAAGACTCTGCTTTAGTCGCAGCAGCAACTCTCTCTCATCGCTATATCACCGATAGATTTTTGCCGGATAAAGCAATCGATTTAATTGATGAAGCCGCAAGCTCTTTAAAGATTGAACTCGATTCAAAACCAACAGAACTCGATGAAATCGATCGCAAGATTATTCAACTTAAAATCGAAGCTGAGGCCTTAAAAAAAGAAGACGACAAAGCTTCAAAAGATCGCTTAATCAAAATCAATTTCGAACTTACTTCGCTCGAAAAAAGATCGACAGAAATGGGAAGTTTGTGGCAGGCTGAAAAAATGAAACGCGGCAAAATCAATGAGCTAAAAAGCAAAATTGAAGCATGTAAATTTGAACTCGAAAAAGCACAGCGTGAAGGCAATTTAGCAAAAGCTGGTGAACTCTCTTACGGCAAAATTCCTGAGTTACAAAAAGAGCTTTTAAACCTTGATAGCTCTGTGTCGAATAACATTGTTCACGAGGCAGTTTCTGAAGATGATATTGCGGCAATTGTTGCGCGCACAACCGGAATTCCCGTTGATAGAATTCTCTCTGGCGAGAAAGAAAAATTACTCAAAATGGAATCTCTTCTTGAACAGCGTGTTGTTGGTCAAGGTGCCGCGCTTAAGGCGATTTCCGATGCGGTGCGCCGTTCGCGTTCCGGGTTACAAGATCCAAATCGCCCCGTTGGATCATTCTTATTTTTAGGACCAACCGGCGTCGGCAAAACAGAAGTTTGCAAAGCCCTCGCAGAATTTATTTTTGATGATGAATCAGCACTGCTGCGCATCGACATGAGTGAATTCATGGAAAAACATGCCGTTGCGCGCTTAATAGGAGCGCCTCCAGGATATGTTGGTTTTGAACAAGGTGGCGTGTTAACCGAAGCAGTTCGTCGTCGTCCTTACCAAGTAATTTTATTCGATGAAGTTGAAAAAGCGCATCACGATGTTTTCAACATTTTGCTGCAAGTGCTTGACGACGGGCGCCTGACTGATTCGCAAGGCCATGTCGTAAATTTCACCAACACGATAATTATTCTAACTTCAAATCTTGGCTCACAATTTTTGAATGATTTGGGTGAAGATAAAAAAGTTGAAGAGGTGCGAGAGAATGTAATGGAAGTGGTTCGCGGCCATTTCCGTCCTGAATTTTTGAATCGTTTGGATGAGATTATTCTCTTCAATAAACTCAGTCGTGAGAATATGGAAGGCATCGTCGAGACACAATTCGCAAGGCTTGTTAAGAGATTGATGATCAGAAATATTAGGCTCACCCTAGACAAATCAGCGAAAAGTTATTTAGCTGCAAAAGGCTTTGACCCTACTTACGGAGCGCGCCCACTCAAGCGCGTTATCCAACGTGACATCGAAAATATTTTAGCGGAAAAAATTCTGCGCGGAGAAATTTCGGATGGGCAAGAAGTGAAAATTAAAGCAAATGGGCAGGAGTTAGATTTCTTGCAATCTTAATAGGAAATCTATTCTTTGAACCGCATCTTAACTTCAAAATAATCAATTTATGAAAATCAAAACTACCATCCTTGGACTATCACTAACTCTATTCGCAAGCATGTCTGCTCAAGCGCAAGAAGAAAAAAGTGGTGAAAAAAGTGGTGAAAAATTTGCCGCTCACAAGACAGAAATGCTCGGACATTTAAACAAAGAAAAATCTGCTATTGATGCCGCAATTTCATGCATCAACTCCGCAACTAAAAAAGAAGATGCAGAAAAATGTCACGAGCAAAAGAAAGCATCAATGGATTCATTGAAACAAGAAAGGGAAGCAGCACACAAAAAAAGAATGGCCGAGAAAAAAGAAAGATTACAAAAAAAGTTGAAAGAAATTGACGAAAAAAGCGCCGAAACTTCTAACAAAAAATAATTAACATTTAGCCCCTCCTCGTCATTAGGCGGGGAGGTAAAGAAGAAAAACTAAAGCAGTCATTGCTTCAAAAATAAATCATAAAGTTTGCACTATCGCAACAAACAACCCCAGAAGCAGCAAAGCCTCATCGCCTGAATATTCAGCGGAATTAAAAATGATCCGCAAGATACGACAAAGCCTCTTCCAGCTTAATTTTTTTGTATCAATTGCTTATATGTTTATTTGCCGAGGCTTCAGCAAAACCAAGAACTCTGCCGCCTTGTTCAAAATGCCTCAACTTGGCGCAATTTATTGACTACTTGATTCATGTAAGCAGGTTCTGTTTGAGCGGTGGTTGCTAAATCAGAAACAATCATATTACAAAAAATAATTAAAAAATTATGAGAGCAGTAAGATTTATAGTTCGTCTATTATCTGGCCAACCTAGCCCACAAGTTGCCCCTCAAGATGATTTTAGAACGGGACTCCAGGCTTGGGTTGAGTCAGCCCTTCCCGAAGAAAGAGAAGGTAGAGCTGAGGCGATGGGAATAATGATTGAGGCTAGGCA
>CAMBFP010000030.1 GCA_945865745.1 Rhizobium sp. Q54
GGAAGATTTTCGAGTTAGAATTTTATTTATCCCTTCGCACAAATCGAGTTTTACTTTCAACTTTTTACCCAGCGCAACAACGGCAGCAGCAGATGAAATGCCTTCGTAAGTTTTATTAACCTCTCTTTCTTTTTCTTGCGCGAGCAAAACTCCGAGTGAGTTATTGCGCGATTTTTGTGAAGAGCAGGTAAGAAAGATATCGCCGAATCCTGCGGCATTTACAACGTCAGTTGAGACTTTAATTTTCTTGCAGAGCAACTGAATTTCAGAGATTCCCTTCATAACCAAAGCGGCTTTGGCATTGATGCCAAGATCAAGTCCATCGACTATTCCGCAGCCAATCGCCATTACATTTTTAACAACGCCACAAATTTCAACAGTGCGCGGGTCCTTGGAATAAAAGGCTTGGAAGTGATTATTGTTAAGAAGATTAATTACCGCAGAGGCTAATTTTTTATTTTTCGTCGCAATCGTTGTAATACTTGGAACTTCATTTGCCACTTCAGCAGCAAAATTTGGGCCAGACAAAACCGCATAATTTTTGCATTTAGTAATTTTTTCAAATGAGTCGCTTAAAAGATTGTTAGTCTTGGGCTCAAGACCTTTTGAACAAATTACAAAAATACAATTTTTCTTAAATTTTGTCTGCGCAATTTCCTGAAAAATTTTCGTGCTAATCGCGCTTGGCGTAACGATAAAAACAAAATCAGCATCGGTAACAAAGTTACTCACTGCGAAAATTTTTTGGCTTAATTTTATGCCCGGCAAAAATTGCTCGTTGCTACTCTTGTGATTAATTTCGTCGAGAATTTTGCTTTTATTCGCATTCAAAAAAACTTCGTTGGAATTTTTAGCGAGAAGATTTGCAAGCGCGGTGCCCCAGGCTCCAGCGCCAATTACTAAAATTTTTTTCATTAAGATTTTTTTTCGATTAAAACCACGGCGCTTACCAACGACTCTTCGTCGGTTAGAGAAAGATGAACAGAAAAATCTTCGCAATGAAAATGTTTTTTTACGAACTCTTCTTTGTTATTTAGGATTTTAATTTGCGGCTTTCCAAGATCGTCATTGCTGATTTCTATGTCGCAAAAATTAATTCCGCGACCAAGACCAAGTCCGAGAGCCTTAGAGAAGGCCTCTTTGGCGGCGAATCTTTTTGCTAAAAAAATTTCTGACGAGAATTTTTTCTGACTCGCCAAAATTTCATTTTTTGTAAAAACTTTCTGTAAAAATTTTTGCTTAAACTTATTTTCTAACTCTTGAATTCTTCTTACTGAGACAAGATCAATTCCAACTCCAAGAATCATTGTGAAAAAAATTGCATGTTTGGGTGGTGTTTTTAGATAAAGTACCAAGCTCTCAAAATGTTACCGCAAATTCAAATGCTTTCTGAAAAAAATATTGTCGTAACTATAGGAAATTATGGCGCGGTTATTGCTTTGCACTCGGGTGGAAAAATAGAAAGCAAAGCTTTTATTGCTGAATTTGATGACAATGCCAGAGCTCAAATCGCTGGAATTTGCTTAGCTCATAAAAGAACTCCAATTTACGTACTGCTCGATACGATCGACCAAAGCTATAAGAAAAAAATCTATCCCTCAGTTAGAAAATCTGATTTAACGCGCATCGTTAAGCGTGATTTAGCAACGGATGGAGACACTAGTAGTCTAAAGGGCTACATGATTCTGAATAAAAAAAAGCCGAGCGGTAACAAGCAGGTTGGTGGTAATCGCTGGGAATGTCTTTTTATCTCCTCGTCTGATTCTGATCTGATCAATAGATGGGTCGATTATTTAGTGGAGTTACCGAATCACTTGGTTGGTATTTACATGTCACCAGTTGAAACTTTTGGACTATTCCAGTCCTTACAAAGCAACATCAAAATTCAGTCAAAAACTAAAAATAAACATAATGAGCTTTACTGCATTCTTTTGCAAAATCAGGTCAGCGGAATCAGGCAAATCGTGTTCTCAGAGCAAGGAATCGTCTTTACTCGCGTAGTTAACTACGATTTTGATCAGGCGGATTTTTTAGAAAAATATGAACATGATATTTACAGCACTTTCGAATATCTAAAAAGAATTTTTCCAAACTTAATGATATCCGAACTTGATATTGTTAATATTTTTTCAAGCAGAGTGTTATCGATCTTAGAAAAACTCAGTAACACAGAGTTAAATTTTGTTAACTACACACCAAATACCGCTGCAGCAAGAATTGGTATTGCAGCGGCCGTAGATTCCGACAGCAACTTTTGCGACTTCTTAATTTCAAAAGTTTTTTCTAAGGGGAAGAAAATCCTAAGATTCACTACGCCAAAAATTTTGGTGTTAGAGAAATTTTTCTTAACCATCAAGGCATCTTACTACCTAAACCTGATTCTGGTTGTTTTGATAATAGCGACCGGGGTTGTAACCCTACTCTCTCAAGATAAAATATCTCAATTAGTTGATGCCGCTGAAACTGAGCGTTATTCAGTCAATCAAGAATTAGCGAAGTTAAAAAAATTAGCATTTGAAGGTGCAACAATTTCCAGCGAAGATAAGATTGTGGCCGCTGAAAGAGTTATCGACTTTGGTAAAATAGATGAGGTTTTAAACGTCAAAGATAACAACTTCTTCAGCTATTACGCCAGGCTAAAATTTCTAAAAGAAAGCGGCGTAAAGATTAGTTCATTTTCCTATAGCATCACCGGCTTCAACAACAAATCCCCTTCGACAAACCAGAATTGCCAAATAACTTTTTCTGGAAAACTTTCCAATAGTGCCGGGGATATTGACGATTTATTTCGCAAATTTGACGGACTAACCAAATCAATAAAAAAGACATTTGCGCCCGATCAAGTAAAGTATGAGGAGCTACCTCGCACCTTAGATTTTAATACTAAATATCTCACATACCCAGTAAGCTTTACAATTACTAGTGGACCTTCGAATTCCCCTTCTCCTCAATGAAAGTTCAGATTCTAAAAAAACGAATAATTAAAAACTTTTCGATTGCTGGAGGTTTTGTGATGATTTTTGCTTCAACATTCTACCTTTATTACAGCAAAAAAAGCGGCGTCGACAGCAAGGTTTTAGCAATCAATCAAGAGACCTCGCAATTCAACATTGAACTCGCAGATCTTCAGAGCAAAACAGCAGAGATAAGAAAATACAGAGATCTTTGGCAAAACATTCCTGCAAATAAAAAAAATACTGACGGCATCAAAATTGATGAAATAAATGTAAAACTTACTTCCATTGCAACTAAGTACATGATCAGCAGCCCAACGATCAAACTAAGTTTACCAGAGGTGGTAAAAGGAGGAATATTCGACCGCAAAACAGTCAATGTAATGATGACAACTGCGAGCATAAATTTTGTCGCAGTCAATGATGTAAAAGCGGTGATGTTTGCTAATGAATTTCTTAATTCTATCAAAGGGTATCCAGTAGTTACCTCATTTAACCTTTCCAAAAGCGGGGAATATACTCGTCAGGAATTACTCGATCTTAGCACCGGTAAATCATCAGGAGTGGTGAACGGTAAAATCGATTTCTCTTGGTACGTTTACAAAGATTTAGAAAATAAAACAGATGAGACCAAAGCTCCTAATGCAGGAACCAAAACAGAGGGCCAAGATGCGCAAAAACCAGCTAATTAGAGCGATATCTAGCGTCTTAATTTCGGTTCTATTTTGTAGCTACTCCGTAGCGCAAGAAGTCAGCAACTTTTCTGAAAAGAATCTACCGAATGAATCTTCGCAAAAAAACGAAGTTTTGCCAAAAGTTTCTGTTGAAGATGCGCCTATTAAAACTCTTGAGGTTAATAAATCGACATTACTTTCTGATGCAAAAGAGTCGATCAACACTCTTCTCCTCAATAACGACAAAACTATCTCGCTGATGTTTGACGACGACGAAAATAATAATGCCGAACGAGCACTCGATTCATTTAAAAATAATCAAGAATTTGTTCCGGAAGAAAGCGAAGAAGAGAGATTGGTCAATGCCAAAAAGAGAGGAGAAGAAAATCAAAAAGCTCAGGAAAATGAAATAGCCGAAAATGAAAAATCCTTTATTTATTTAGCTTCAATAATTTACTTCACCGCTAAAGATTGGGCGGTTTGGGTTAATGATCAAAAAATTACCTACGAGTCAAACAATCCAGAAAAAGAGCTCTACCTGGCTTCAGTAACAAATAATTCAGTTAAGCTCATGTGGAAAATAAGTCTGAGTAAGTGGAAAATATTATCCGGCCAGAAAGTTGATGCCCAACCACCAAACCTAAATGCCAATAACCAAGTCGAAATCGAGTTCGAACTACATCCGAACCAAACATTTTCTCTTAAGGCCGGTAAAGTAGCTGAGGGACGTGCAGTCTCAACATTGCTTAAACCTAAAAGCTCAGATAATAAGGAGAAGCCAGCAACTCCGTAGAAATCCAGACTCATTCCAATTGCTTCTCTAGTTCTTAACGCCTCTAGATAAATTACAAAGACCTAATCTAAAACTTAATTCAAGCTAAGACCTAAATTAATTAATAGAACAATCGCCACAACTAAGCTAGAGTAGAGAACGGCAATAAAGCGCTTATTCTGCAAAGAAAAAACCTTAACTTTTTTTATTTCAGTTGAGCCCTCGCCTACTAACTTTTCACCTTCAATGTCAGTTTTTTTACAAAAAATTTTTTGCAAAATTAATTTCTCAATTACAAAAACCCAAAATAAATAAATTACGATTGGCAGCAATGCTGGCCAAAGCTTCAAAAGCAGTTTGAACATTTCAAAAATCAAAATTTAAAGTTAGAAACATGTTAATTTTCCCCGCAATCGATCTCAAGTCTAGTCAGTGCGTTCGTCTCTTCAAAGGAGATATGAATCAAGCAACAATATTTAATAATAATCCTGCTGCGCAAGCAAAAGAGTTTGAAGATCTTGGCTTCAAATTTTTGCACGTAATTGATTTGGATGGAGCAATTTCTGGAACTTCAGTCAATGAAAATTCAGTAAAAGAAATTTTAAAAAATATAAAAATTCCCATCCAGCTTGGCGGAGGAATTCGCTCAATTGAGACAATTGCAAAATGGTTAGAACTTGGCGTAAATCGCATAATTCTTGGTACAATTGCTGCAAAAAATCCCGAGCTGGTCAAAGAGGCCTGTAGAAAATTTCCTGAAAAAATTGTCATTGGAATTGATGCAAAAGATGGATTCGTCGCCACTGAAGGCTGGGTTAATAGCTCGGAAATTTTTGTTATCGAACTCGCTAAGCGTTACGCAAATTGTGGTGCCGCAGCAATTATTTACACCGACATCGAGCGCGACGGAACCTTGTCTGGAGCTGATATCGATGGAACAAGAATTCTTGCACAGAATCTAAAAATTCCGGTAATTGCCTCAGGTGGAATATCTAATCTTGAAGATATTTTAAAAATTAAAGCTCTCGAAAAAAATGGCGTAGTCGGCGCCATCGTTGGTCGTGCGCTCTACGACAAAAAAATTCTTGCTCAGGATTTGGTCAATTTGATTTAAGTTTTTCTCACTTATTAATCCCTCACTATTCTTGCCGCATTACTAATTAAATTAGTAACTAGAAGCCTTTCAGACATAAGAATGTTCATGCCATAATCTCTGATTTGGCAAGCTCTTAAACCTTAGAAAGTTTTAGATTTAAAAATTTCTGTATCCGCACCTGAGCGAGAATTGATTGAAAAAAGAAATAAAACCGAGCGCCAATTTAATTAATCACAAGAAGCGCAACTTTACCAATCAGCAACACAGCATCTAACCCTACAGCAATAGGGGTCACAGCAATTTTTCCGACATTTTTTACTAAGTTAGAATCTCGGTAATAAATCGTGATTATTTGCGTAGTATTTGATCTGTTCAACCCATCGCCCAAATATTTCGCAGCATACCTTCTTCCAGAAAGATTAATGTAGACCAAAAGATCTCCTTTCGCATTAGGCCTAACTCCTAGACGCTCTAAGGCTTGTAATTCTTCTGCTGAAAGCAAACTTGATGGCCCACCCATTACCAAATCACCTTTTACTTCATTTCCCGAGCTTAGCTTGAGGTAACTTTGGTCTGGTTTAATAGTCAGAGCGTTATTTCTTCCCGAGGACAAAATCACTTTCAACACTCCCGAATTATCAGCGAAAATGTAGTGATATTTTTCACCGACTAACACGACATACCTACCATCTGATCCAACAAAAAATTGAGTAATTTTTTCTTCATAACTCTTGTCTCCCCACAGCGCCTGAGTAACGCAAGAGCTCTGCACAAACAAAACTAGAACCAGAAATAAGTGAGTAATTTTCATTTAGAGCTGAGGTAAAATTTCCTGCCTAATATCGCGCAACTCCTCATCGCTCAAGGGCACAAGGCCACTATTCAACAAGTAACCCTTACGACCCAGAGTCTCTTCGCTAATAATTTCTCGCACAAAATCACGCATTGGCGCGACTAAATTTAAATGCTCTTTTTTGAAATAAACAAAAAGCGGACGGGAAAGTTTGTACTCTCTCGAAGCAATAGTTTTGTAGCTCGGCAAGGTTCCAGCAATCGCAACCGCCTGAATAGTTTTTTGATTTTCGATCAAAAAATTAAATCCAAAAATTCCAAAAGCGTCCTGGTCACTCTTCAGATTTTCAATAATTACGCGATCATTTTCGCCCGACTCAATAAACTTTCCGTCCTTACGAAAAGCTCGACACTGCTTCTTGCGCGATTCGTAATCTGGATAGTTTTCGACGAATTCTTTTTTACGAAAACAAACTTCTTCCAAAATAATGTCAGCGAAAACTTCGCGGGTTCCCGAGGTTAGAGGCGGGCCGTAAACGAGAATTTTTATTTTCGGCAAAGTTGGGTCGATTTGGTTCCAAGTTTCGTAAAAATTATTCACTAATTTTTTGCTTTTTTTACCACCAACTATCTCTGGAACTTTCTCCGCTAAGGCTAAGAAAATTTGCTCCTGCGTGAGCTGCATTTTTTGATTTTTAATGAAGTTGCCAAAAACAATTCCGTCGTAACCAATTTTGATTTCAACCACCTGTTTTGCGCCACTGTGACTGCAATTTTCCTCCTCCTCTTCTTTGATCGGGCGCGAAGCATTAATAAAATCAGGAAATTCTAAACCGACCCCTTCACAAAAAATTCTAAATCCATTAGTAGTTCCGGTTGATTCAACAAATGGCGTTGGAGTTTTGATATTTTTTAAATCTTGCACCCGAGCAAACTCTTCCGAAACCGCAGCAAGAAAGGGTGAAATCGTTGACGAACCAACAATGTGAAGTGGACGTTCTTTCGACCACGCAGAGGCGATGCTATTTTGTGTCGTAAGAAAAACTAAAAAAATTGTGCCAAGAAATTTGTGAAGCATGTGTTTGTTAATCTTGATTATTCAGCCGGTCGAGCAAAGTCGACACCTCTAGAAAATTGGTTAGCAGAAATTGTAAGTGTTTCTAATGAAGAATTTTGGCCGAACCAATTTGTCGAACTTTTACAGAAATGATGAATAAAAATTGGGTAAAAATTAAGAAAAAATCTCCTTCAATTTGATCATTTCTACGCAAGCATTTGCCGCGAATCCTCCCTTATCTTTCTTTGCGGGATCTGCGCGCTCCAAGGCTTGCTGCTCATTTTCGACGGTAAGAATTCCGTTGGCAATTGGCAATTTTGCTTTTATTGCAATGTCGTTCAAACCACGCGCGCTCTCGCCGGCGACAATGTCGTAATGCGAAGTTTCACCGCGAATTACGCAACCAAGTGCAATATAGCCGACGTATTTTTTACTCTCTTTTACGAAAGCGATTACCGCAGGAATTTCAAGAGCTCCCGGCACTGTAATCACTTCAAACTCATAACCAAGTTCAGTAATTTTTTTTGTTGCGCCGGCAAGTAAAAGCGCGGAAATATTTTGATAGAAAGTTGCCTGGATGATTAGAATTTTTTTCATTTTCTTAAAAAATTAAAACTTGTTGAGCCGTATTTTCTGGTCTCGAGTAATGTTAAAGGCGAAAAACTTTTCGGCTCTTTTCCTGATTTCATTTCAACAACGAGAAGAGTTTTTTCGTGAATAAAATTTTTCTCGAGAAGATTTTTAATAATTGGCAGAGAATCTTCGGAATAAGGTGGATCAAGAAAAATAAGATCGAACTCATTTTTATTTGCTAATAAATTTCTCGCGTCAGCGCAAATAATCTCAGAGTCGCTTTCGACTTTCAGCAGCTCGGCATTTTTCTTCACCAACTCCAAATGCTCGCGATTATTATCGATAAAAGTAACGAATTTTGCCCCACGTGAAAGCGCTTCAAAGCCAATAGAGCCACTTCCACAGCAAAGATCTAAGATCTTTGAATCGATTAATTTAAAATCTAATCCCTTGGCTAATCCCTTGGCTAATCCCTTGGAGAATTTACCAAAAGATAAAATATTAAATAAAGCCTCGCGATTCTTGTCTGTTGTAGGACGAAGCGATTTTAGGTGATCAGATTTTAGCAAATTTCTGCCGCGAAATTTTCCGGTGATTATTCTCATTTTTAATTTTTCTATTTTTTAAAACGCCCGCAGTTCGAGCGAAGTCTGGTGCTGGGCTTGAATTACAAATTCTAGAACCGCGCTTTATCCGCATAATAAACGCCAAGTAATTTCACATTCTGCGAAAAAAATCCTAACTCTTCTAAGGCTAGTGCAACGTTTTTTTGCTGCGGATGACCTTCGATCGAAATAAAAAATTGTGCTTGTTTTGAAACACCGCCCGGAATGTAACTTTCTAATTTTAACATGCTCACGCCATTTGTTGCGAAGCCTCCGAGTGATTTATAGAGAGCGCCAGGGATGTTGCGGATAGTGAATAAAAGCGTAGTAATTGTTGGGGCTATTTTTTGATCAACCAATCTCGCTTCTCTAGAAATAACGACAAAAACCGTAACATTGTCGTTGCCAGAATCTTGTAGATTTTCTTCAAGAATTTGAAGTCCGTACAAATCCGCTGCGGCTTTTGAGCAAATTGCGGCTTTAGTTTTATCCTTACTTGCAGCCACAAATTTCGCCGCTTCAGCCGTGTTTGAAAATTCAGTAATTTTCATTCCAAGTTTGCGCAAATTATTTTGACATTGCTGCAAAGCCTGCGGATGAGACAAAACCTCCTTCACCTCTTCAAGCTTCACGCCAGAGAGAGCGGCAAGATTGTGTGAAATCGGAAAAAAATGCTCAGCAACAATCGAGACCTGATGCTTTTGCAACAAATCGTGAATTTCTGAAACGCGCCCAGCATAAGAATTTTCTAGTGGAATCATCCCAAATTCTGCCTCGCCATTTTCAACCGCAGCAAAAACATCGTAAAAACTTGGAAAAGATTTCCCTTCCAAATCGGAATAAAATTTCTGACAAGCGAGGTTTGAATTGGCGCCAAACGTGCCTTGGAAGGCAATTATTTTTTTGGTCATGCGATTGACATTGATTAAGTGAATCTCGATGATCCCCGCCAAATCCACTAAAATCAACAGTTCACAAGCTTCCAATGACAAAAAAATGGACTCCAAATTCTTGGAGAAGTCTTTCAATCAAGCAGCAACCAACTTACGAAAATCAGGCGCAACTTAAAAAAGCCGAGAATCAACTTTCTAGTTTTCCGCCGTTAGTTTCTTCAGATGAAATTGAAAAATTAAAAGCCGAACTCGGTCAAGTTGCACGAGGTGAAGCTTTCTTGCTTCAAGGCGGAGACTGCGCAGAAAGTTTCGAAGAATTTTCGCACGACAATCTCAAAGGTTTTTTTCGCACAATAATGCAAATGACGATTGCCTTAATGTATGGCCTTAAAAAACCAATCGTAAAAGTCGGTCGCGTTGCCGGGCAATACGCCAAGCCAAGATCGCTTGATGCAGAAACAATCGATGGAATCTCTCTTCCCGCCTATCGCGGCGACATCGTTAATGGAATTGGTTTTGACAAAAATTCGCGCCAAGCTGATCCGCAACGCTTGATTGATTCTTACTTTTATTCTGCCGCATCTTTGAATCATTTACGCTGCTTAGCTCTGGGCGGTTACGGCAATTTAGAAAAAGTTAATAAGTGGAATGAAGAATTTTCACACAGCCTAACGAGCAAAAAAAATACCGAAGAGCTGATCTCTAAAATCAACGACCACATGCATTTTATGCAGGCCTGCGGACTTAATTCAAAAACAATTCCACAACTTACTACAGCGAGTTTTTTTACTTCGCACGAAGCGCTTTTGCTAAACTACGAAGAGGCGTTTACGCGAAAAAACAAAGATAATGGAAAGTTCTACGACCTCAGTGCTCACATGCTGTGGATTGGAGATCGCACCCGCCATCCCGACGAAGCTCACGTTGAATTTATGCGCGGAATTTCTAATCCAATCGCCTTCAAGGTTGGGCCTTCGATTAGCAAAAATGATTTGTTAAAGCTGCTCGAAGTTTTGAATCCAGAAAATGAAGCGGGTCGTATTACTTTAATTTCCAGAATGGGCGCCACAAAAGTTGAAGAATTTTTACCGCCTTTAGTCGAAGCGGTAAAAGCTGCAGGAGCTTCTGTAATCTGGTCTTGCGATCCGATGCACGGCAATACAATCAAGTCCTCAACCAATTACAAAACACGCAAATTTGACGATATTTTAAGCGAAATAAAATCATTCTTCGCCGTGCATCAAGCCCTCGGAACATACGCCGGCGGGGTGCATTTCGAAATGACCGGACAAGACGTGACAGAATGTCTCGGTGGAAATCAAATGATTTCTGAGCTCAATTTACAGGATCGCTACCACACTCATTGCGACCCTCGCCTCAACGCTTCACAAAGCGTTGAGTTAGCATTCATGATCGCCCAAGAACTAAGTAAATAAAATGACAAAAAAACACGGAACAATCGCCATTGTCGGAGCGCCAAACGCAGGTAAATCAACCCTTACTAATGCCCTGCTCGGACAGAAAATTACCATCGTTTCGCCAAAAGTTCAGACAACGCGAAATTCGATTCGCGCGATTGTTATTGAGAAGGAAACGCAAATTATTTTGATCGACACGCCAGGAATTTTTATTCCGCGCGAAGATAAAATTTTAGAACGCATCATAGTTAAATCGGCATGGCAAGCACTTCGCGAGGCTGATCACATTTGCTTCGTTGTTGATGCTACCTTGGGAATGAATCAGGAAAATCTGCGCATTATTGCCGACCTGCGTAAAGAAAATTTACCGATGACTGTCGTGTTAAATAAAACCGACGCGGTAAGAAAATCTTTATTGCTAGAGAGCTTCGCAAAACTCTCTGATCTTGGGGTTGAAGAAATTCTACCAATCTCAGCCTTAACCAATGATGG